>NZ_KV819933.1:0-4502 GCF_001815235.1 Pseudomonas sp. HMSC065H01
CGGTGAGTACCTGGAGGGCGATCGCGACTTCGGCGGCATGGTGGTGCTTTCCGGATACCCCTGCCCACTGTACGACGAGCTCTACAGCACCTGGCACAGAGTCGACCGCCACGCCTATGCAGACGGCTCCAGAGAGCGAATCGAGTGCCTCTGGCTAAACAGCGCTGCGCTAGAGGGGCTGGCACAACTGGACTTCTTCAAGGCCGGCAATGCGTCTCCATCGCCCTCATTCCAGACCATGGCCGCTCATTACTGAGCGATCAGCAGGAGAACAACATGAAGAACGTTACTTCGATCAGCCGCAAACACGCAGAAGACAAGTTTGTTGTACGCATGCCGCAAGGGCTCCGCGATCAGCTCAAGCAAAAGGCCGCGCATAACCACCGCTCGGCCAACAGCGAGATCGTCTACCGACTGGAGCGCAGCAACGCGCTCGAAGAAGAACTCGCGCGAGCAAACCGAATGGTCGACGAACTCTTCGCCAAGAACCAGCGCCTGCAGGCAGAGCTGGCGGCGGCGAACACGCGTCAGGTGGCGGAGGCATGAGTATGGCCAAGATCAACCCGCAAGATCTGAAAGACCGGCTACTTGCCCCTGGTTTTACTGCGCCGCCCAAGGTTCTGGAGCAGCTGTCGGACCCGGTCAGCGACACGCCCATGGTCCTGACGCTCGACCAGGTCCTCCCCTGGCACGATAACCCCCGGACCACTCGCAACCCCAAATTCGACGAGATCAAAGAGTCGATCCGGCACCGAGGCCTCGATACGCCACCACCGGTGACCCGGCGCCCCGGGGAAGACAAATACCGCATTCGCAACGGCGGCAACACTCGCCTGGAAATTCTCAACGAGCTCTACAAAGAGACCGGCGACGAGCGTTACTTCCGCTTCAACTGCCTGTTCAGGCCCTGGGACAAGCAGCGCGGCGAAATCATCGCGCTGACTGGTCACCTAGCTGAGAACGATCTGAAGGGTGACCTCAAGTTCATCGAGCGAGCCGTGGGCATTCAGAAAGCGAAAGCCTGGTATGAGGAGGAGAAGGGCGAACCGGTCGGCATCCGCGAGCTATCACGGAAGCTCACCGATGACGGCTATCCTGTTTCACCCTCACACATCAGCAGGATGCTGGATGCCGTTGAGATACTGCTTCCAGCCATCCCTGTGATGCTGTATTCAGGGCTCGGTAAACCGCAAATCGAGAAACTCCTGTCACTCAGAAAGTCGGCATCCTCCTGCTGGACACGTCTATATGCCGGCGAGGGTATCGACTTCGAAATGCTGTTCCAGGACACGCTGGCAATCTTTGACAGTAGCCCTGACGAATTCATATTCGACCGATTCCAGGACGAACTCATCGACCAGATGAAGCGTCCCTTGGGCCTTCGCTATGATCAAATCCTGCTCGAGATCACCAACGGCCAGCAGGAGCAGCGCCGCGGCACTCTGGTCGACCTGCCCGCACCTGCCGCACCACCTGGAATCCCAGCCGTAGGGCAGGAAAATCCTGCTGCGTCGACTACTGGACAAGCACAATCACAGAGCCCCGCTGCCGGCCTCCAAACGTCCAAGACCAATAGCCTCCCGGGTAATCCCTCTACCCCGCCAGCTCCGCCACTACCTGTACAACAGCAGCAACTGACCGACGAGGAGCGTGCTGAGCTCTTGGCAGGTCATATCGTGAGCCCGGTATCCACAAAGATCCAGCAGACTCGCCAACGGCTGGCCGCTCTCGAGGGTGAACATCTACCTGTCTTCGAGGAAACAGCTCTGCAGGCAATCCCAGTGCAAGTCGGCGGCCTGCACCCGATCACCGATCTCTGGTACATCGAGCGGTCGATCGATACCCCCGAGATCCTGCGACAGCACATCGCTGATCTGGCTGAAGAGATCGCTCTGCATGTCGGCGCCCCAGGAGAGATCGTCAGGATTCAGGGCGGTGTGGGTTACACGTATCGCGAACCCAATGAAGACCCTGAGATTACTGATTCAGCGCTGCACCTCATGACGCTGCTTCAAGCGCTCAGCGGCCAGGTCCAAGTCGTCCTGAACTCACACGACCAGCAGACCTGCCGCGACGCCCTGGGCGAGTTTCAATTCTCAGCTGGCCTCGCTCAGTTGCTGCTGGGCCAACCCACCACAGGCGATCAGCCATCCAGCCAGGCAGGACGTCTCAATGACGAAGCCCTGGTGAAACTGTTCCGGATCATTCGTCTTGCCCGACGCCTGGTTGACCTTGAGCTGCCGCCGGCCGCCTCCGAGCAAGCAGCTACCGACCAGTGATTTCGCACGATTTGGGGAGGGATCGACATGTCGAAGTCGTTGATCAATGAAGCGGTCCTGACGCAGGTGCTCAACCACCTGCGCAACGGCCAGCTCAGGCGTTGTGCCGAGATGGGGCTGCGGCCGGAGATCCTGGCTCAGCTCCAACAGCCTGCCGTCATGAGCATCCTGACCAATACCCCGGTTTCCTGGGTAGACGTCAGAGTGAACATCGACGTCATGGAGAAAATCCTGGCCACAGCCGAGCGCTCTCAGCAAGAGGAGCTGCAAATTGAGCGTGCTCTCAAACTCGGGGCTACCACCACGATGATTCAGAGCTTCTTCGGTCTGTCGCCGGAAGACACTGCGATCAAGCGGCTGATCATGGAGATACACCCCCGACGGGGCCGCTGGCGGCAGCTCGATGAACAGATCGAGCGCCAGATATGGTTCCGCTGGGAGCACCTGATGCAGGAAAACCAGGTCCGCCTTGAGGACAGCATGGAGTTGCTGGATATCGCGATGATCCTCACCGAGGAAATCAACGCCGGAATCGAACAAGACAGCCCAGAGTTCATCAGCCTCGCCATTGTTTGGTCTCTCATCCAGAGCTGGCTGAAAGACGGGCTCTATCCGTCTGGCAAATCGAGCCAGAGCCAGGCGGGCCTGCAAAAGTCCCAATCCACTCTTTACCTCGCTAGCGTCAGCTCACACCTGCCCCACTCTGCCCCATCCGCAACAACGCAGGTGAACGCTGAGACAGAACGTCAACAACTACTGAACCTGGTTCAGTCGGAAGGCGACACAGCACCATGAGGCTGTCGCGCTTTCCCATCTCGACACTGCTGGATTCGGCCTCGGGACATCTCGAGGCCCATTTGTATAAGAAGCGGCTTGCTGCCGAAAGCGGCGAACCGCTGGCTCAACAATATTCCGGCATCATTTTCAGCGGCAACCCGCATGAAACCGTTCCTCGGCGCCTGCTGCTGGATAAACGACTCACCCCGCTGGAGAGAAACTGCTGGCAAGTGTTCCGCTTGCTCATCAACGACGACGGGCTGACCGCGTTCCCTACATACGAGCAACTACGCCCTTATCTCGGCATGCAGCCGGGTAAGATCGCCTCGCGCGAAACCATCGCCAAGGCACTCAAGGTCCTTCGGTTGACACGCTGGCTCAGTCTCGGCCGCCGCCTGCGCAACGACCTCAACGGGCAAGTACAAGGCAACGTCTACATCCTCCACGACGAACCGGTATCCCCGGCAGAAGCCCTGGAGCTGGACCCCGACTACATGCAGTTGCTGAGCCAGTCCACCGGCGACAGCAACCGAGCCATACGCGAAATCGGCCAGATCACATGGCGGGAGTTCAGGGATGACCCGGACGTTGGTCGCCGGCTCCCAACCCATCTGGAGAAGCTCGAGGGGCGCTTGAACCACCAGCAATGGGCTATTGATAGTCAGCTCGAAGCGGATCCAGCGGCAGAGTTCGGCATCCGAACTCTGCCCGATCTACCTCATTCAACCCCGAGTTCGGATGCCGAACTCAGTGAAATCAGCGGCAAGCAATGCGCTTTACCGCTGAGTTCGGATGCCGAACCCAGACAGAATCCGCCGAGTACACCCTTGGTTCGGATGCCGAACTCATATAGTACGTATACATACAAACAAGATTCTGTATGTAAAAAGCCAGTACAACCGCGAGCACGCGAGGACGCACATCCGAACTGGCAGGATCTCCTGAACGGACTGGAGGCCGAGCAACGGATCCAAGCCGTAAGCGCGCTCCGACGGGTGTCCGAGGAGCTGCGTCATCCGGTCATCGAGCAGTGGCGGCACCGATGTGCGGGAGGAACTGTCGGTAACCCCTTCGGCTACCTCATGACGCTCATCCAGCGTGCAGTCCAGGGCAAGTTCAACGCCTCTTGGGCTCCGGAAGAAGCGGCTGAACGAACCATCCCAGCAGCGGAACGCCCCAGTCGTGCTCCGGCACCATCAAGCCCCACGACACCTACACAGCCTCAGATTCAGCCAAAGGGAGACACCCGGACAGGGAGCGAGGTCCTCAGCCGGCTCAAGGACCTCATTCGGCCCAGGCACGGATTGAGCGTGCCATCCGAGCGGGGTGATGAGCCATGAAATACTCACTGTCGAGCAAGGTGATTTTCCCTTGGGGCGCCGCCGGCGGTGAGCTGGGTGATTCGGCCCGAAATACTCTGCCAAGGATCGACCTCGGCGCCGGCGG
>NZ_KV819934.1:0-250 GCF_001815235.1 Pseudomonas sp. HMSC065H01
ATAAAACGTAATCGCGAGTTCATGAACCCGATGCAGAAATTGCGTGCATTGGGAATAGCCGTTCCACAAATAAAACGTGACGGTATTCCCACCTGATTAATGTTTATTCCAATTCAAGAGGAGATATGACGATGCTCGATAATGCCATTCCCCAAGGTTTCGAAGACGCCGTGGAGTTGCGCAGGAAGAATCGCGAGACGGTGGTCAAGTATATGAACACCAAAGGCCAGGATCGCCTGCGCCGCCATGA
>NZ_KV819934.1:350-722 GCF_001815235.1 Pseudomonas sp. HMSC065H01
GATACCGGCTCGCCCATCGTCATTCGTGGCAAGGACAAGCTGGCCGAGCACGCGGTGTGGTCGCTGAAATGCTTCCCGGATTGGGAGTGGTACAACATCAAGGTCTTCGAGACCGACGATCCCAACCACTTCTGGGTCGAGTGCGACGGCCACGGCAAGATCCTCTTCCCCGGCTATCCCGAGGGCTACTACGAGAACCACTTCCTGCATTCCTTCGAGCTGGACGACGGCAAGATCAAGCGCAACCGCGAATTCATGAACGTCTTCCAGCAATTGCGCGCCCTGAGCATTCCGGTCCCGCAGATCAAACGCGAAGGCATTCCCACCTGAGGCCATCCTGGAAGGGGGACCCACCATGGACGATCTATTGCA
>NZ_KV819935.1:0-52565 GCF_001815235.1 Pseudomonas sp. HMSC065H01
CGCGCCTGCGACTGGCGGCCAGCCTCGGTCGCCTGGGTTTCTGGAGCCTGCGCTGAAAAGCCCGGGAAGCGCCGCCGCTCTCTACCTCTCGCGCTTGTCCGGCTGGCCGCCATCGCGCAGGATGCACCCAGCCCCCGCGACGAGAGACCGCATGATCGACGACATCCGCTACCTGATCGTATTCGCCAAGATCGCCGAGACCGGCTCCGTCTCCGGCGGCGCCGAGGCGCTGGGCCTGAGCGCCGCGACCGCCAGCCTGCACCTGTCCAGGCTGGAACGGAACCTGGGCCGTGCGCTGCTCTACCGCAACAGCCGCAAGCTGTCGCTGACCCAGGACGGCACGCAGTTGCTGGACACCGCCCGCTCCATGCTGGAACTCTACGAGAAGGGCTTCATCGAGTTCCGCCAGCGCGCCGTCTCGACCCGCAACAGCCTGCGCATCTCGATGCCCGCGGTGTTCGTCAACGGCGACTTCACCCGTCACCTGGCAGCCTTCATCGAGGAGCATCCCGACCTCGACCTCGGCATCGCCTGCGACGACAGCCGCCACGACATCATCGGCGACGGCATCGACATCGCCTTCCGCATCGGCGACCTGCCGGACAGCTCGCTGAAGGCCCGTCACCTGTTCCTGCTGCCGCGCCAGGTAGTGGCGGCACCGGCATTCCTGGCCCGGCACGCGCCGCTGGAACACCCGCGCGACCTGCAGCGGCTGGAATGGATCGGGCTCGGCATGCGCCCCGACAGCCGGCTATTCCGTCATGCGCGGGACGACGAGGAGGTACGCGTCGACTACACCCCGCGGGTGCGCGTCGACAGCGTCGAAGCCTCCTGCCGCCTGGCCCGCCTCGGCGTCGGCCTGGCCGCGCCGCCGACCTACCTGAGCGACGAGCCGATCCGCCGCGGCGAGTTGCGCGCGGTGCTGCCGGAATGGCGCCTGGAGCCGTTGAAGGTGTATGCGGTGTGGCCGCCCAACGTACCCGCCAGCAGCATCGCCTATACCCTCATCAATCGCCTCTACGAGGCCTTCAATCCGGGCTAGCGGCGAGCTGCAGGTAGAGCATGTAGCCAGCGGTCAGCACCAGGGTGCCGCCCATCGCCCGATTGAACAGGCGCACCCGCCGGGGGCTGTCGAGCAGCAGCGCCACGCGGTCACCGAGCAGTGCCCAGGCGGCCAGCGAGAGGTAGCAGACCACCAGGTAGATGGCCATGAAGACCAGCAGCGGCGCGTGCGTGCTCGGGCTGGCGAACAAGGCCACGCCGGAAGCGCAGGCGATCCAGGCCTTGGGATTGAGCCATTGCAGGAGCACGCCCTGGAAGAACCCGGGGACCCCGTTTTCCTCCAGGGCCAGGCGTGGATCCGCGGTGGCGATGCGGTAGCCCACATGAGCGATGAACGCCGCGCCGGCCATCCCCAGGTAGTCGAAGAAGCGCGGGTAGGCCTCGATCGCGCGGACGAACCAGAAGCCGACGAAGGCCAGCAGCAGGACGAAGCCGAGGGTGGCGCCGGTGACGAACGGCAGGGTCCGGCGGAAACCATGGTTGGCGCCGGAAGCGACGATGGTCAGGTTCACCGGACCGGGGGAAATCGACAGGCTCAGGGAGAACGCGCCCATGGCGAGCAGCAGGGCTAGCGGCATGGGTCGAACTCCCCGGTCGGATTGCGGGCTGGCTGGTGCGGGGCGGGCATGGGTTTCCTCCGTAGGCTCCTGGCGGGGCGCGACCGAACGGGTTGCGCCGCTGCCCGGAACGCTACAGGGAAAGCCCACCGGCATTAACGGGGCAAGGCTCAAGGCTGGTTTTGATTTTCCGCGCTTGACGACTGCGCCGGCCGCCGGCGCACCTCAGTCGTCCGCCTGGCCCGGCATGCGGATGCCATGCCGGCGCACCCGCCGATACAGGGTCGCTCGCGAGATACCCAGTTCCCGCGCCGCGGCCATGGGTTTCCAGCGATGCCGCACGAGGGCGTCGAGCAGGGCGTCGCGCTCCGGACCGCCGCCGCTCTCGCACGCACTGGCCGGTGTCCGGCCTTCGCCACGCAGCTCTGCCGGAAGGTCGGCGAGTTGCAGGGTGGCGCCGCCGCACAGCGCGCAGGCGTAGCGCAACACATGCCGCAACTGGCGGACATTGCCCGGCCAGCGATAGCCGAGCAGGCATTCCAGGGCTGCCTCGCCGAGTTCGATGCGTACGCCGCAGTGCGCGGTTTCCTCGTCGAGGATGCGCCGGATCAGCGCCAGCCGGTCGCTGCGTTCGCGTAGCGGCGGCAGTTCGAAGCGGGCGCCGCCGAGGCGGAAGTAGAGATCCTCGCGGAAGCCGCCGGCCGCCACCAGCGCCGCCAGGTCGCGGTGGGTGGCGCAGATCACCTGGATATCCACAGCCTGCCGGCGCGCAGCCCCCAGCGGCGCCACCTCGCCCTCGGCCAGCACGCGCAGCAGGCGGGTCTGCAGGCCCAGCGGCATGTCACCGATCTCGTCGAGGAACAGGGTACCGCCATCGGCCTGCTGCAGCAGGCCGCGCATCCCTTTCGCCGCCGCGCCGGTAAAGGCTCCGCCAACGTAGCCGAACAGCTCGCTCTCGATCAGGCTTTCGGGAATCGCCGCGCAGTTGAGCGCGACGAAGGGTTTGTCGCGACGGGCGCTGGCCTGGTGCAACTGGCGGGCGAAAACCTCCTTGCCGGCACCGGTCTCGCCCTGGATCAGCACCGGCAGGTTGCGGTCCTTGACCCGCACCGCCAGGCGCAGGCTTTCGGCGATGCGCGGGTCGAGCGCAGCGTCGTCGGGCACCTCGCGCTCCAGCCGCCGCGCCTTGGCCCGCGGCGCGCTGAGACGCACGTGCAGCTCGCCGGCCTGGCCGCGCAGCAGGCACGGCGCCTGGTCGGCGGCGGCGTGCAGGGCGTCGAGGTCGAACACCTCGCCGATGTGGCTCGGCACCTGCCCCAGGCGCTGCCGCAGGTAGTGCCGCGCCGCCGGGTTCAACGCCAGCAGGCGCCCATCGGCGTCCCAGGCGAACAGGTAGTCCGGCTGGCTGTCGACGTAGCCCGGCGCACGGTGCGCGCGCAGCACCCAATGGCCCTGGGCGCTGTGCATGAAGAAGGCGTTCTCGATCTCCCGCGCGCTCTGCGCCACCATCTGCCGGATCAGATGCTGGCTGCGGCGGTCGTCCGGCGATTGCACGGCGGAAACGTCGAGCACACCGAGCAACTCGCCCTGCGGATCGAAGACCGGCGCCGCGGAACAGGTCAGGTCGATGAAGGCGGCGCGGAAGTGATCGCGCTTGTGCACCGTCACCGCAGTCCTGTCGGTGAGTACGGCGGCCACCCCGCAGGTGCCCTCCTCGCCTTCCGACCAGCAGGTGCCGAGGTACAGCCCGGCCTTGCGGCAGTCGTTGCGGATGATCGACTCGACACGGTAGTCGATGGTCCGCCCCTGGGCATCGGTGAGCAGTACGCAGTAGTCGGCATCGCGCACCCGTCCATGCAGTCGCGCCACCTCTTCGCTGGCGATGCGCAGGAACAGTTCGGAACGCTCGCGACATTCGTCGAGGAGGGTCTGCGAGAGAATCCGCGGCCCTTGCAGGGACCCCGGGTCGAGACGGTGCTGCTCCATGGAGCGGCGCCAGGAGTCGAGGATCGGCGTCGGCACCGGCGCCTGCGGCAGGCGCGCGGCGTTCCTCAGGACACGGCTGACACAGTCCACATGGTCCTTCGAGTGTGCGGAAAGCATGGGGCCTCCGTTGCTCGGCATCTTGTTGTTGTGCCGCCCATTAAGCGCCCATCGGCGACCCTCGACAAGCGCCGGGCCGCCACAGCCGACGACTGAGACGGAGCGTCTCAGCGTCTCGCCGGGAACCCGTGCGCGATGACATGGGTTGTCTCGCCGGACGTCGCCCCGGCGGTCGCCGGCCTTCCCATGCCGGCGCTCTACGACGGGCCTTCCGGCCGCCACGCCGCAACCTGGCATCGGCCTTGCTCCAGCCACGGCGACGGCAGGGCGGACTGTCCGCTCCTCCCAACGCCCTGCCGCATACACCTACAAGAACAATCAGAGGTGAAGCATGCACGCTACGTCGTCCGACGATTTCTCCCTGTCTTCCCGGGTCGCGCTGGTGACCGGCGCCGGACGCGGCATCGGCCGGGGCATCGCCCTCGCCCTGGCGCGCGCCGGCGCCGACGTGGCGGTGGCCGACCTCGATCCGCAGGTCGCCGAGGAAACCGCCGCCGCGATCCGCAGCCTCGGTCGCCGCAGCCTGGCCCTTGGGGTCGACGTCAGCGACGGCGACAGCGTCCGGGCGATGGTCGAGCGGGTCGCCACGGAGTTCGGCCGGCTCGACGTGGCGGTGAACAATGCCGGGGTGATCAGCATCCGCAAGGTCGCCGAACTCAGCCTCGCCGACTGGGACCGGGTGATGAACGTCAACGCCCGCGGCGTGTTCCTCTGCTGCCAGGCCGAACTGCCGCTGATGCAGGCGCAGCGCTGGGGGCGGATCGTCAACCTGTCATCGATCGCCGGCAAGGTCGGTCTCCCCGACCTCGCCCACTACTGTGCCTCGAAGTTTGCCGTGATCGGTTTCAGCAATGCCCTGGCCAAGGAGGTCGCGCGCGACGGGGTGACGGTCAACGCGCTCTGCCCGGGAATCGTCGGCACCGGAATGTGGCGCGGCGAGGACGGCTTGTCGGGCCGCTGGCGGCAGGCCGGCGAAAGCGAGGCGCAGTCCTGGGAACGCCACCAGGCCAGCCTGCTGCCCCAGGGCGAGGCGCAGACCGTCGAAGACATGGGCCAGCTCGTCGTCTACCTGGCCTGCGCGCCGCACGTCACCGGCCAGGCCATCGCCGTCGACGGCGGATTCTCGCTATGACCCCGCCCTCGCCGATCGTCGGCATCATCGCCAACCCGGCCTCCGGTCGCGACCTGCGTCGCCTCACCGCCCATGCCGGGCTGCACTCCAGCACCGACAAGGCATCGGTGGTGCAACGCCTGCTCGCCGCCTTCGGCGCCACCGGCATCCGCCATGCGTTGCTGCCGCCGGACATGACCGGCATCGCCGCCGCCGTGCTCCGGGCCAGCCAGACCCGCCAGGCCCGCGACGGCCACTGGCCGTTCCTGGAGTTCCTCGACATGCCGCTGCGCCAGAGCGTCGAGGATACCCGCCTGGCGGCGCGGCGCATGGTCGAGCGCGGCGTGGCGCTGATCGCCGTGCTCGGCGGCGACGGCACGCACAAGGCAGTGGCCGCCGAGGTCGGCGACGTCCCCCTGCTGGCGCTGTCCACCGGGACCAACAACGCCTTCCCGGAGCTGCGCGAAGCCACCGGCGCGGGGCTCGCCGGCGGCCTCTGCGCCAGCAACCGGGTGCCGCCGGAGATCGGCCTGCGACGCAACAAGCGCCTGCTGGTGCGCGAGCCGCGCCGCGGGCTCTGCGAGTGGGCGCTGGTGGACGTCGCGGTGTCGCCGCAGCCGTTCATCGGCGCCCGCGCCATCAGTCGCGCCGAAGACCTCGCCGAAGTCTTCGTCAGCTTCGCCGAACCCCACGCCATCGGCCTTTCGGCGCTTTGCGGACTGTGGTCGCCGGTGAGCCGCGAGGAGCCCCACGGCGCCTGGATGCGCCTGCATCCGGACGCCCGCGAGAGCCTGCTGGTGCCGCTGGCGCCGGGCCTGCTGGTGGGCTGCGGGGTCTCTGCCGCCGGCTACCTGCAACCCGGCGTGGCCCACGCGCCGAGCCTGTCCAGCGGGACCCTGGCGCTGGACGGAGAGCGCGAGATCGAGTTCAGCGCCACCGACCGCCCGAGCATCACCCTCGACCCTTCCGGCCCGTTCAGCGTCGATGTGCCGGCCACCCTCGCCTACGCCGCCCGCCATCGCCTGCTGGCCGGCCAGCGAACCCCGATGACCCCGTGAAGACAACCTGGAGAACAACAAGATGTCCACTCTGAGCACCGACCAACTGCTCCATGCCTACCGCGTGATGCGCACCATCCGCGCCTTCGAGGAACGCCTGCACGTCGAGTTCGCCACGGGCGAGATACCCGGCTTCGTCCACCTCTACGCCGGCGAGGAAGCCTCCGCCGCCGGCGTGATGGCGCACCTGCGCGACGACGACTGCATCGCCTCCACCCATCGCGGCCACGGCCACTGCATCGCCAAGGGCGTAGACGTGCACGGCATGATGGCGGAAATCTATGGCAAGAAGACCGGGGTCTGCCAGGGCAAGGGCGGCTCCATGCATATCGCCGACCTGGAGAAAGGCATGCTCGGCGCCAACGGAATCGTCGGCGCCGGCGCGCCGCTGGCCGCCGGCGCCGCGCTGGCGGCCAAGCTGAAAGGCAGCGATGCGGTGGCGGTGGCCTTCTTCGGCGATGGCGGCTCCAACGAAGGCGCGGTGTTCGAGGCGATGAACCTGGCAGCGGTGTGGAACCTGCCGTGCCTGTTCGTCGCCGAGAACAACGGCTATGCCGAGGCCACCGCGGCCAACTGGTCGGTGGCCTGCGACCACATCGCCGACCGCGCCGCCGGTTTCGGCATGCCCGGGGTGACCGTCGACGGCTTCGACTTCTTCGCCGTCCACGAGGCTGCCGGCGCCGCCATCGAGCGCGCCCGCGCCGGCGAGGGGCCGTCGCTGATCGAAGTCAAGCTGACCCGCTACTACGGACACTTCGAGGGCGACGCACAGACCTACCGCGATCCCGACGAAGTAAAGCACTACCGGGAAACCCGCGACTGCCTCAAGCAGTTCCGCGAACGCACCTGCCACGCCGGCCTGCTCTCCGCCAGCGACCTGGACGCCATCGACGCCGAGGTCGAGGCGCGCATCGAGGATGCCGTGCAGCGCGCGAAGAACGATCCCAAGCCGGAGCCGGACGACCTGCTGCGCGACGTCTACGTGTCCTATCCCTGAGCCGCCCGAAAACAAGAACGAGGAGAACCATCATGGCGAGAAAGATCAGCTACCAGCAGGCCATCAACGAGGCGCTGGCCCAGGAAATGCGCCGCGACCCGAGCGTCTTCATCATGGGCGAAGACAATGCCGGCGGCGCCGGCGCGCCCGGCGAGGACGACGCCTGGGGCGGCGTGCTGGGGGTCACCAAGGGCCTCTACCACCAGTTCCCCGGCCGTGTGCTGGATACCCCGTTGTCAGAGATCGGCTATGTCGGCGCCGCGGTCGGCGCCGCCACCCGCGGCATGCGCCCGGTGTGCGAACTGATGTTCGTCGACTTCGCCGGTTGCTGCCTGGACCAGATCCTCAACCAGGCCGCCAAGTTCCGCTACATGTTCGGCGGCAAGGCGGTCACCCCGCTGGTGATCCGTACCATGGTCGGCGCCGGCCTGCGCGCCGCCGCCCAGCATTCGCAGATGCTCACTTCGCTATGGACCCACATCCCCGGCCTCAAGGTGGTCTGCCCGTCGTCGCCCTACGACGCCAAGGGCCTGCTGGTCCAGGCGATCCGCGACAACGACCCGGTGATCTTCTGCGAGCACAAGCTGCTCTATTCGATGCAGGGCGAGGTACCCGAGGAGCTGTACAGCGTACCCTTCGGCGAGGCGAACTTCCTCCGCGACGGCGACGACGTCACCCTGGTGACCTACGGCCGCATGGTCCACCTGGCGCTGGACGCCGCCGCCAGCCTGGCGCGCCAGGGCATCTCCTGCGAAGTACTGGACCTGCGCAGCACCAGCCCGCTGGACGAGGACAGCATTCTCGAAAGCGTGGAAAAGACCGGCCGCCTGGTGGTGGTCGACGAAGCCAACCCACGCTGCTCGATGGCCACCGACATCGCCGCGCTGGTCGCCGAACGGGCCTTCTCCGCGCTGCGCGCGCCGATCCGCCGGGTCACCGCGCCCCATACGCCGGTGCCTTTCTCCGACGCCCTGGAAGACCTCTACATCCCCGACGCGGCGAAGATCGAGGCAGCCGTGCGCCAGGCCCTGGAAGGGAGGGACGCGGCATGAGCCGGATCCATACACTGACCATGCCCAAGTGGGGCCTGTCGATGACCGAGGGTCGGGTGGACGCCTGGCTCAAGGAAGAGGGCGCGCATATCGAGAAAGGCGACGAGGTGCTCGACGTGGAGACCGACAAGATCTCCAGCAGCGTCGAGGCGCCCTTCTCGGGCGTGCTGCGGCGCAAGGTGGCGCGCGAGGACGAGACCCTGGCGGTCGGCGCGCTGCTCGGCGTGGTGGTCGAGGGCGAGGCGAGCGACGAGGAGATCGACGCACTGGTGCAACGCTTCCAGGCCGAATTCGTACCCGCCGACGAGGACGCTGGGGATAGCGGACCGGCACCGCGGAAAGTCGAGCTGGACGGGCGCCTCCTGCGCTATTTCGACCGCGGCGAGGGCGATCCGGCGCTACTGCTGATCCACGGTTTCGGTGGCGACCTGAACAACTGGTTGTTCAACCACGAGGCGCTGGCCGCCGAGCGGCGGGTGATCGCTCTAGACCTGCCGGGCCACGGCGAGTCCGGCAAGGCCCTGGTGCGCGGCGACCTCGATGAACTCAGCGGCAGCGTGCTGGCCCTGCTCGACCACCTCGACCTGGAACAGGTACACCTGGCCGGTCACTCCATGGGGGGAGCGGTGGCGCTGAACTGCGCGCGCCTGGCGCCGCAGCGGGTGCTGTCGCTGAGCCTGATCGGCAGCGCCGGCCTCGGCGAGGAGATCAACGGCGACTACCTGCGCGGCTTCGTCGAGGCGGCCAACCGCAACGCGTTGAAGCCGCAACTGGTGCAGTTGTTCTCCGACCCCGCGCTGGTCACCCGGCAGATGCTCGAGGACATGCTCCGCTACAAGCGCCTGGAAGGCGTCGATGCGGCCCTGCGCCAGTTGCTGGACAACCTGTTCGCCGACGGTCGCCAGCGCAACGACCTGCGTGCCGTGGCGAGCGAGGGCCGCCAGCCGGTCCTGGCGATCTGGGGCAGCGATGACGCGATCATCCCGGCGCGGCATGCCGAGGGCCTGCCAGCCCAGGTGGAGATCATTCCCGGACAGGCGCACATGGTGCAGATGGAAGCCGCCGAGCAGGTCAACCGCCTGCTGCTCGACTTCCTCCGCCAGCATTGAGGAGACGACCGACATGAACAGTTCCCCGCAAGCCAACGCGGCGATGCGCGCCGCCGTCTGGCACGGCCGCCACGATATCCGCGTGGAAGACGTGCCGCTCCCGGCCGAGCCGCCGCCCGGCTGGGTGCAGATCCGTGTGCACTGGTGCGGCATCTGCGGCTCCGACCTGCACGAATACCTGGCCGGCCCGGTATTCATCCCCGTGGAGGCGCCGCACCCGCTCACCGGCCTCAAGGATCAATGCATCCTCGGCCACGAGTTCAGCGGCGAAATCGTCCGCCTCGGCAACGGCGTGACCGGCTTCGCCGTCGGCCAGGCGGTCGCCGCAGACGCCTGCCAGCATTGCGGCACCTGCTACTACTGCCGGCATGGGCTGTACAACATCTGCGAGAACCTGGCCTTCACCGGGCTGATGAACAACGGCGCCTTCGCCGAATACGTCAACGTACCGGCCAACCTGCTCTACGCCCTGCCGGCCGGATTTCCCAGCGAGGCCGGCGCGCTGATCGAGCCGCTGGCGGTGGGCATGCACGCGGTGAAGAAGGCCGGCAGCCTGCTCGGGCAGAACGTGGTGGTGGTCGGCGCCGGCACCATCGGCCTGAGCACCATCATGTGCGCGCGCGCCGCCGGCGCGGCACAGGTGATCGCCCTGGAGATGTCCTCGGCGCGCAAGGCCAAGGCCCTGGAGGTCGGCGCCAGCCAGGTGCTCGACCCCTCGCGGTGCGACGCCCTAGGCGAAATCCGCGCCCTCACCGGCGGGCTTGGCGCCGACGTCAGCTTCGAATGCATCGGCAACAAGCACACCGCCAAGCTGGCCATCGATGCCATCCGCAAGGCCGGCAAATGCGTGCTTGTGGGAATCTTCGAGGAGCCCAGTGAATTCAATTTCTTCGAGCTGGTTTCCACCGAGAAGCAGTTGCTCGGGGCCCTCGCCTACAACGGCGAGTTCGCCGACGTGATCGCCTTCATAGCCGACGGCCGCCTCGACATCGCACCGCTGGTGACCGGTCGCATCGGCCTGGAAGAAATCGTCGAGCGCGGTTTCGAAGAGTTGGTGAACAACAAGGAGCACAACGTGAAGATCATCGTCTCGCCGGGCGGCTGACGCTTCAGCCCTTGTCGCGCTTGCGACACAGCCCCGCGGCCGGCGGGGCTTGCTTTACGAAACGCAGAGACGCGGGCGGAGGCTCAGAACCACTTGTCGTTGCGCTTGCGCCGCACCCTCAGCAGCGACGGCAGGATCAGCCCGGCGAACAGGCCGGCGCCGGCGATGCTGCCGCCGTAGACCATGTAGCGCATCAGCACCTGCTTGTTCTCGTCGCCCAGTTGCGCCTGCACCGCACGCAGGTCGGAGCGGGCCTTGCCGAGCTCGGCGTCCAGGTTGCTGCGCGCCGCCTGCAATTCGTCGATCAGCTTCTTGCGCGTGTCGAGGGTTTCCTGCATGCCCTGCACGCGGGTCTTCCAGGTGTCGTTGATGCCGTCCAGCTCGGCGGTCAGGGCGGCCACCTTCTGTTCCAGTTGCGGCAGGCGCTCGGCCTGGCCGGGAACCTCCTGCAAGTCGCGGCTGGGAATCCACACGGTGCTGCCGTTCTCGCCGCGCACCTGGCTGTAGTTGCCCTGGGTGCCAAGCAGCTCGACCTTCTGCCCGGAGGTGAGGGTGCCGACGATGCGATAGCCATCGGTGGGGCCGCTGCGCACGAAAGTGGTCAGGCTGTCGCTCACCCAGCGCGCGTTGCCGGTCGCCTCCTCGGCCTGCGCCGGGGCGCCGGCCGCCAGCAGGCCGCCGAGCAGGCAGGCTCCGATGACGCGGTTCTGGAACGGGGAAAGAGCGGCGGGGATGCGACGGGATAGGGACATGGCAATCTTCACATGGCGAGAGAACGAAACCCGCAAAGGGGAGCGAAAAAGCCGGCCAGTCGAATTGTTATGGACAAGCGCGCGACCGGGGCGGGGCTACCGCATGGCCAAGGGCCATGCGCCCGGCCCGGTTGGGCCGACGGCTGACAGACAGCGCTCGGGGCGATTGAGTTCACTCGTTTCCGCAGGAATGGATGGATGGTTGTAACAGCAGAATGCCAGGCCTGCCGACGGCCAGCGCTGCCCAGGCTGCGACCTGTCCGGATGATCCCCGGGGTACGACGGTATCTACGCCAAGGCAGAGGCTCCCTCGCCTGTACCACGTCCCACCGGTCGGATGGCGTGCTGCGATACAGCGGGCCCGTCAGGCGGCCAATCCGCAGGCGGTCACTCGCTCGCCATCGCCGCCAGGACGCGGCCGTCGCCGGCCCTTTCCATCATTCCTCTGCCAGGTGCCCGGCGAAGGTAGTGGCGCTGTAGCGCTCGCGGAACAGCCCCTTTTCCACCAGGCGCGGCACCACCTGTTCGAGGAACAGCCGCAGCGAGCCGACCGAGCCTCCCGGCGCGGCGATGAAACCGTCCATGGCGCCGGCGGCGGCCCAGTCGACGATCTGCTCGACGGCATCGTCCACCGTACCGATGACCTGCCAGTGCGCCGCGGAAACCACCTCGGGGCGCAGCAGCAACTGGTCCAGGCGTAACGTCTCGCGCTCGATCAGGCGCCGCAGCAGGTCGGTGTGGGTGCGGCTGCCGGGGTTGGCCACCGGCGGCGGCAGGTCGGCCGCGGAAATCGGCCGGTCCAGCGGCCAGTCGCTGAGGTCGAGGCCGAGCATCTGCCTGATCGTGGCGAACTTGCGCGCGCGGTCCAGGCGCGCGTGGGTCTGCATGAAGATTTCCCGCGCCTCCTCGCGGCTCTCCGCCAGGTACAGGCTGAAGCCCGGCAGCAGGCGCACGTCGCGCGGCGAGCGACCGTGGCGTTCGGCGCGGCGGGAAAGGTCGCGGCGCAGTTCCAGGGCAGCCTCCTTGTCCGGGGTCGGCGCGAACACCAGGTCGGCCACCGAGGCGGCGAAGTCGCGCCCGCTCTCGGAGGCGCCGGCCTGCACCAGGGGAATCCGCGCCTCGCCGAAGGCCGGCAGGTTGAGCGGTCCCTTGACCTTGAGGAATTCGCCGTCGTGGTCGACCGGGTGCACCCGGGAAACGTCGGCGTAGCGGCCGCTCTCGCGGTCGACCAGGAGTGCCTCGCGGGGGAAGCTGTCCCACAGGTCGTGCACCAGCCGGGTGAACTCGGCGGCGCGCGCGTAGCGCTGCTCCGCATCGGGCATCGCGTCCAGGCCGAAGTTCTCGTGGCCCTGCAGCGCGGTGACGATGTTCCAGCCGGCGCGGCCGTTGCTGATCCAGTGCAGCGATTGCAGCTGCCGGGCCACCACGTAGGGCGGATAGAACGTGGTGGAGACCGTCGACACCAGGCCGATCCGCGAGGTTTCGCGGGCGACCGCGGCAAGCAGTACGGTGGGATCCAGGCTGGCGAAGCCGGAGCCGGTCTCCAGCACGTCCAGTGGCAGGCTGCTGACGTCCGGGCGAAACACGAAGTCGAGGTGGGCGGCTTCGGAGCGCCTGGCGATGTCGACGGCGAAATCGCTGCCGAAGATGCCTTCGATATTGCTGTCGGGGCGCCGCCAGGCATCGCCGCTGAGCCAGGTGGGGGCCAGCGACATGCCGATGTGCAGGCGTTTCGGGGTACTCATCGTGCCAATCTCCTGTATGGGCTCTGGGGCTGGGCCGGCCCTGCGCGGGGCCGGCTTCTCGGGGCGCCTAGAAGGTGCCCTTGATGCCGATGCCGAGGGTCCGCGGCTGCGTCATGCTCGCCTCGATGCCGCCGATCCCCCGGTTTTCCTGCATGTAGGTGGGCGAGCGGTCGTCGAACACGTTCTTCACGTAGCCATAGAGCTGCACCTGGTCGTTGAAGCGGTAGCTGGCGCGGGCGTCGGTGAGGGTGTAGGCCTTGATCGAGTAGGCCTTGGTGTTGGCGGTGTCCGAGTAGTAGCCGTCCAGGTAGCGCACCTGGGCGTTCAGGTTGAGGCGCTCGGTGAAGTCCCAGCTCGGTCCGAAGCTGAGGGTATAGCCCGGCGAGCGGGCGAACTCGTTGTGCTCGTAGCCGGTATTGCCGGACATCTCGTCGATCCGGGTGCGTAGCACGCCGGCGCTGGCCTTCAGCCGCAGGTCGTCGCGCAGGCGATAGTCGAGGTCCAGCTCCATGCCGTAGGCGTGGGCCTTCTCGGCGTTGATGGTGTACGACTGCGCCACCCCCGGCGAAACCACCACCGGGATGTTGTACTGGGCGTCCTTGAAATCCATGAAGAACAGGTTGCCGTTCAGCAGCAGGCGGCCGTCGAGCAGGCTGGCGCGGGTGAACAGTTCGTAGTTCCAGATGGTTTCTTCCTTGAAGTAGGCCCAGTTGCGGGTGGTCAGGTTGAGCGACACGCCCCCGGGGTTGTAGCCGCGGCTGACCAGGCCGCCGACGGTCCAGTCCGGGGTCGCGGCGAAGGCCAGGGAGACTTTCGGCAGGAAGGCCGAGAAGGTCTTCTGGTAGTCCAGCGGACGCGGCGCCAGCACCGAGTTGCCGCTGCGCTCGATGCGATCCTCCTGGTAGCGCAGGCCGGTGGTCAGGGTCCAGCGGTCGCTCAGGCGGTAGTTCAGCTCGCCGAACACACCGAGGTTCTTCTTCGTGTCGTCGAAGGCCGACAGCCCGCGCAGGTGCAGTGTCTCGTCGGTGCGGGTGCGGGCGTAGTAGACCCCGCCCATGCCACTGATCCGGTCCTCCTGCTCGCCGAAGCTGACCCGCGATTCGTTGGAGGCGTTCTTCTGGCGGATGTCGGCGTCGCCCTCGCCGCCCGCGCCGGTGGTGCGGTGCACCGAGGACAGCGAGTACTGCGCCTGGTTGAACAGGCGGATGCCGTTGTCGAGGTCATAGGCGACGTCGAGGATGCTGGTGTTGGTGTCCTGCTCCCAGCTGGGCATGGTGGTCGAGCGATGGTCGAGCTTGTCGAACGGGCGGGTCGCCGCTTCCTGGGTCGGGCGATTGCTGTCGTTGTGGGAGAAGGTGAACTTGCTCTCCAGGCCCGGAATTCCGCTGGGCAGCCAGAGCAGCTTGGCGCGCGCGTTGAGGGCGCGGAAGTCCTGGTCGGTGCCGCTGTCCTGGAACTTCGGGTTGTCGTAGTCGATGAAGGTGTCGCGACCCGCGTAGTCCACCGCCAGGCGCCCGGCGAAGTCCTGCGCCAGCGGGCCGGACACTGCGATCGAGCTGCGCCGCGAATGGTAGCTGCCGATCTCCGCCTGGTAGGCAGCCTCGGGGCTGAAGGTCGGGTCCTTGGTGTTGACGATGATCGCCCCGGCGATGGCGTTGGCGCCCTGGGAGGTGGTCTGCGGGCCGCGGAACACCTCGATGCTGTCGACGTCCCAGACCGAGGTCGCGCCGAAGAACATCTCGTTGTAGTTCAGGTAGTGGCCATCGAGGTTGATCGTCGCCCGCGGCACTGTGCCGCCCCAGAACACGTTCTGCCCGTTGTTCGGGCCCTGGGTGTCCTGGCCGCGGATGATCGGCGCGCCCACCGAGTCGGTGTAGACCACGTTGGGACTGCCATTGATCACCTCGGCGACCGAGGCATTGCCGGTCTGCTTGCGGTCGATGTCGCGGGCGCTGATGAGCGATACCGAGGACGCCGTGTCCTTCAGCGAGCGTTCACGTTTCTCGCCGGTCACGACCAGCGCCTCGAGGGCGGCGGGTTCGTCCTCGGCGGGCGGGTTTTCCCGGGCCAGTGCCGATGGCGAGGCGAGCAGGGTGGACAGCGTGACGACGCCGATTCCCCGGTTGAGCGTGCGGTGTGTGCGGGCGTTCAAGGATCCTCTCCAAATGGGAATGACTCTCTTTTCCATTCAGGCTATCACGCCACCAGATCATTCCTCAATGGGGAATAGATTCCTCATTGCGAAATATTAAATCTCCTACGCCCGTCCCTTCCGCGGCGCCCCACCGCCCCGGGGAATCGGTATCATGGGCGCCGCCCGCGCCACCGCAGCGCGGACCGAAGCCTATGGATCAACCGTGGTGAGGAGACCGAGCCGTTGAATACTTCGCAGCCCCCGGCGGACGAGATGCCGGACGCCCCGGGCGAAAAGCGCTCCGGCACCATCCAGTCGGTGTCCATCGCCGCGCGCTTCCTGAAGACCCTGGCCAACGCCGAAGGCGAACTGGCCCTCGGCGAAGTGGCCCGGCGCACCGGCACCGGCGGCTCCACCGCGCACCGCTACCTGCAGAGCCTGGTGAAGGAAGGCCTGGCCCGCCAGGACCCGCTCAGCGGTCTCTACGACCTCGGGCCGGCGGCGCTGAGCATCGGCATAGGCGCGCTGAAGCGGATCGACGCGGTGGATATCGCCGCCCGCCACATGAAGGCCCTGGCCCAACGGCATGCCGCCAGCGGCGGGGTGGCGATCTGGACCGAGCGCGGCCCGACCCTGGTGCGCTGGTACCGCAGCGCCTATTTCTCGATCAACCCGCTGGCCCTGGGCGATATCCTGCCCATCGACAATACCGCTTGCGGCCTGGTGTTCCAGGCCTTCCTGCCGAAGGCCGTGGTCGACGCCGCGCGCAAGCAGCAACCGGCGCACTTCCGCGGCAGCCCGCCGAGCCGCGCGCTGCTCGACGAGGTGCGTGAGCGCTGCTGGGCCGAACTGACCAGCCACCTGCTGTCGAATGTCACCGGCCAGGCGGCGCCGGTGTTCGACGCCCAGCAGGAGATCGTCTGCGCCATGACCACGGTGACCGATCTCGGCCAGTTGCAGTCGGCGGAAGACCGCGACGCGCTGTTCCACGAGGCGCTGCAGGTCAACCAGTCCACCGGTGGCCTGGTACTCCACCCCGGCATGCGGCCGCCGCCGCGCTGAGCCACCTCAGCCCGGCGCGTCGGCGGCGATCCCGCGCGGCACCAGCAGCGGCGTGCCGCTGACCGGGTCGGCGATGATCAACGAGCGCAAGCCGAACACCTCCTCCACCAGACGCTCGGTGAAGATATGCGCCGGCGCGCCCTCGGCGAGGATCGCGCCGTCACGCATGGCGATCAGGTGCGAGGCATAGCGGCAGGCCTGGTTGAGGTCGTGCAGCACGGCGACGATGGTGCGCCCCTGGCGATTCAGCTCGGCGAGCAGTTCGAGCAATTCGATCTGGTGGACGATATCCAGGTAGGTGGTCGGCTCGTCGAGCAGCAGCAACGGGGTTTCCTGCGCCAGCACCATGGCGATCCACACGCGTTGCCGCTGGCCGCCGGAGAGCGCATCGAGCGGTCGCTCGGCCAGGCCGTCGACCCGCGTGGCGCGTAACGCCGCCGCTACCGCGCGCTCATCCGCCGGCGACCACTGGCGCAGGAACGACTGGTGCGGATAGCGCCCGCGCGCCACCAGCTCGGCCACCGTGATGCCATCCGGCGCCAGCGCGCTCTGCGGCAGCAGGCCGAGACGCCGCGCCACTTCCCGTCCCGGCAGGCTGTGGATATCCCTGCCGTCCAGCACCACCCGGCCCTCGGCCGGCGCCAACAGGCGCGACAATGCCGCCAGCAGGGTCGACTTGCCGCAGGCGTTGGGCCCGACGATCACACTGAACGAACCCTCGGGGATGGCCAGCGAGAGATTCCGCGAAACGGTCCGCGCGTCGCGGCGCAAGGTCACGGCGTCCGCGTGCAGGCGATGGGTCATGGGAGGTTCCTGGATAAGAATGGCTCGAATATGTGGAATCGATTCTACATTATGGAATAGACTGCATGAGAAGCATTATCATATGAATCCGTCCGCCCGGCTTCCCCTACAGCGAAAACAGCCTTCATGCCGACCCGCCGCCGCTCCGCCCTGCCGTTACTCGCCCTCGCCCTGAGCCTGTTCGCCACCCTCGCCGCGGCCGGGGAGCCGAAGCCGGCGCGGATCGTCTCCACCACCCCGAGCGTCACCGGCATCCTGCTGGCGATGGACGCACCGCTGGTGGCCAGCGCCGCCACCACGCCAAGTCGCCTGACCGACGCCAAGGGCTTCTTCTCGCAATGGGCGAAGGTCGCCGACCAACGTGGCGTCGAGGTGCTCTACCGCAACCTGCGCTTCGACATCGAAGCGGTGATCGCCCAGGATCCGGACCTGCTGGTCGCCTCCGCCACCGGCGCCGACAGCGCCGCGCCATACCGTGCGGAGCTGGAGGCGCAGGGCGTACCGACGCTGGTGGTCGACTACTCGAAACACAGCTGGCAGGAACTGGCTACCGAGCTGGGCCGGCACACCGGCCTGGAACGCCAGGCGCAGGCCGCCATCCAGCGCTTCGACGCCTACACCGCCGAAGTCGCCGCGGCCATCGCGCCGCCGCAGGGCCCGGTCAGCGTGGTCGGCTACAACATCGCCGGCAGCTATTCCATCGGCCGCCAGGCCAGCCCCCAGGCACGCCTGCTCGAGGCCCTCGGCTTCCAGGTGGCGGAACTGCCGGAGGCGCTGGCGGGCAAGGTGACGCGCGCCTCGGACTTCCAGTTCATCTCGCGGGAAAACCTGCCCGCCGCCATCGCCGGCGACAGCGTGTTCCTGCTCGGCGCCAGCGACGACGACGTGCAGGCGTTCCTCGCCGACCCGGTGCTGGCCAACCTGTCGGCGGTCCGCGAAAAGCGCGTGTACGCCCTGGGCCCCAGTTCCTTCCGCATCGACTATTACTCGGGACGGCAGATGATCGACAACGTCGCCCGCCATTTCCGCTGAGCCATGCGCCCGTTCGCCGGAAGTCCGCTCATGCAGGCGTCCCCGATGCGCCGCCGGCGCCTGCGCGCCTGGGGCCTGCTCGCCGGCGCGCTGCTGCTCGCGCTGGCGGCCCTGGCCAGCCTGGCGCTGGGCTCGCGGCCGGTGCCCCTGGCGGTCACCCTGGACGCCCTGCAAGCCGTCGATCCGCACGATGATCGCCACCTGGTGGTACGCGAACTGCGCCTGCCACGCACCCTGGTGGCGCTGCTGGCCGGCGCGGCGCTGGGAGTGGCCGGCGCGCTGATGCAGGCGCTGACGCGCAATCCGCTGGCCGAACCCGGCCTGCTGGGGATCAACGCCGGCGCGGCGCTGGCGGTGATCGTCGGGGTCGCGCTGTTCGACCTGGCGAGCATGGGCCAGTACCTCGGTTGCGCCTTCCTCGGCGCCGGCCTGGCCGGCATCGCCGTATTCCTTCTCGGCCAGGCCCGCGAGACCGGCACCAACCCGGTGCGCCTGGTGCTGGCGGGTGCCGGCTTGTCAGTGATGCTCGCCTCGCTGACCGGGATCATCGTGCTGAACGCCCCGCCGGAAGTCTTCGACCGCTTCCGCCACTGGGCCGCCGGCTCGCTTTCCGGCAGCGGCTTCGCCCTGCTCGGATGGCCGGGCCTGGCCATCGGCGCCGGGCTGGCCGCCGCCTTCGCCCTCGCCGCCAGGCTCAATGCCCTGGCCCTGGGCCAGGAGATCGGCCGGGCGCTCGGCGTCGACCTGCGCCTGACCTGGCTGCTCGCCTGCCTGGCGGTGATGCTGCTGGCCGGCGCGGCGACCGCCCTGGCCGGGCCGATCGCCTTCGTCGGCCTGGTCGCCCCGCACCTCGCGCGACTGCTGGCCGGACCGGACCAGCGCTGGATCCTGCCTTTCTCGGCGCTGATCGCCGCCGGCCTGCTGCTCGGCGCCGACATCCTCGGGCGGCTGCTGGCGGCGCCGGCGGAGATCGCCGCCGGAATCGTCGCTTTGCTGCTCGGCGGACCGGCCTTCATCGTCCTGGTCAGGCGCTTCCGCCTGAGCCGCCTGTGAACGGTCTCCACGCCCTGCGCCTGGGCTCCCTGTCGCTGCGTTGGCGGCCACGGGCGGCGCTGGCCTGCCTGGTCCTCGCGGGGGTCGGACTGGCGCTGGCAGCGGCGCTGCTGGGGACCGGCAGCCTGGCGCTGGGCCCGGCAGAGGTGTTCGCCAGCCTGCTCGGCCAGGGCCAGGACACCACCGCCCAGCGCATCGTCCAGCGCGTACGCCTGCCACGGGTGCTCACCGCCTGCCTGGTCGGCGCCGCGCTGGGCATGGCCGGGGCGATCTTCCAGTCGATCTCGCGCAATCCGCTGGGCTCGCCCGACGTCATCGGTTTCACCACCGGCGCCGCCAGCGGCGCCATCGTGCAGATCATCCTGTTCGATGCCGGCCCGCTGGCCACCTCGCTGGCGGCGCTGGCCGCCGGCCTCTGCACGGCGCTGGCGGTGGTGCTGCTGGCGCGCCGGGGCGCCACCGCCGGCGGCTACCGCCTGGTGCTGGTGGGCATCGGTGTCGGCGCCAGCCTGTCGGGCCTGAACAGCCTGCTGCTGGTCACCGGCAACCTCGACCAGGCGATGTATGCCCAGCTCTGGCTGGCCGGCTCGCTGAACACCCGGACCTGGTCGCACGTCGTCCCGGCAGCGCTGGGCCTGCTCGCCAGCGTGCCGCTGGCGCTGTACCACGGTCGTCGCCTGGAAGTGCTGGAGCTGGGCGATGCCAGCGCCGCCCAGCTCGGCGTGGCGGTGGAGCGCGTGCGCTTGCAGATGGTCCTGGTCGCCGTCGGCATGACCGCCATCGCCACCGCCGCGGCCGGCCCCATCGCCTTCATCGCCCTGGCCGGCCCGCAACTGGCCCGGCGCCTGACCCGCTCGGCCGGGGTGCCGTTGCTGTCCGGCGCATTGATGGGCGCGGTCCTGCTGCTGGCCGCCGACCTGCTCGGCCAGCGCCTGGCATACGTCGCCAACCTGCCGATCGGCCTGATGACCGGCCTGCTCGGCGGTTTCTACCTGCTCTGGCTACTGCTGCGCAGCCGCCGGATCTGAGCCCCGGCCTCAACGACCGCCCAGGCTGCCGCCGCCGTCGACACCGATCACCTGGCCGGTGACGAACGAAGCGCCCTCGCTGAGCAGGAACTCGATCAGCGCGGCCACTTCGTCCGGCCGCCCGAGCCGCTGCATGGGGATGGTCGAGAGAATCCGCCGTTCCTCCTCGCCGCCGACCGGGCGGGTCTGGCGGAACAGCTCGGTCTCGATCGGCCCGGGCGCCACCGCGTTGACCGTGATGCCCAGCGGCGCCAGCTCCAGCGCCCAGGTGCGAGTCACCCCGACCAGCGCGCTCTTCGCCGCGGCGTAGGCGGTGCGTTCGCGGGCGCCGTGGATCGCCCGGCTGCACAGGTTGACGATGCGGCCCGCCGGCGAACGCTTGAGCCCCGGCAGGCAGGCCTGGGCAAGCTGCACGGCGACCCGCACGTTGAGGTCGAAGACCTGTTGCAGAGCGGCCAGGTCGAGGTTCTCCAGGCTTTGCGGCAAGGCGATCCCGGCGTTGTTGACCAAGGCATCCACGGCGCTTTCCGAGAGCAATCCGCGCAGCGTCTCGGCGGTTTGCGCAGGATCGGCCAGGTCGCAGCACAGCAGACGTCCAGGAAAGTCGTCGCTCGCATGGCGGGCGATGCCCACTACACTCCAGCCGGAGGCCGCCAAGCGCCTGGCCAGGGCCAGGCCGATGCCACGGGTGGCGCCGGTGACCAGCGCGGTACGATGATTCGTCATGACGATTCCCCTGTGTGAAATGGTCCCCCCGACGCCGCACCTTACGCCTCGCCGGCGGCCGGCGACAGCCCGCGGACTTTCTCCGACGCCGCGCTTCGGCGGCAACCCCAGACACTGGCCAGGACCTGCGAGGCCGTTGCCGCGCCCCGCCAGGGAAGCCGCGAGCGCCGGCCAGGATGTACACTGCATCCCCTGTATCGACCCGGCCGCCTCGCGGCCCCCGTCGCAGCAAGCAGAGAACAAGAGGAACGATGATGAGCGTCGCTAACGGTCTCCCCGTCTCCATTCGCCAGGCGGTGACAGCATGATCGAGGTCACCGAGGTTTCCATCGCCGAGCTGCGTGACGCGCTCGAGTCCGGTCGTACCACGGCGGTCGAACTGGTCCAGGCCTACCTGGCGCGGATCGACGCCTACGATGCACCCGGCACGCCCACCGCGCTGAACGCGGTGGTGGTGCGCAATCCCGATGCGCTGGCCGAAGCGCAGGCCTCCGACGCCCGACGGGCGCGTGGCGAGCCCCTCGGTCCGCTGGACGGCATTCCCTACACCGCCAAGGACAGCTACCTGGTCAAGGGCCTCACCGCGGCTTCCGGCAGCCCGGCGTTCAAGGACCTGGTGGCCCAGCGCGATGCCTTCACCGTCGAGCGCCTGCGCGCCGCCGGGGCGATCTGCCTGGGCAAGACCAACATGCCGCCCATGGCCAACGGCGGCATGCAGCGCGGCGTCTACGGCCGCGCGGAGAGCCCGTACAATGCCGCCTACCTCACCGCGCCCTTCGCCTCGGGGTCCTCCAATGGCGCCGGCACCGCCACCGCGGCCAGCTTCGCCGCCTTCGGCCTGGCCGAGGAAACCTGGTCGAGCGGGCGCGGCCCGGCGTCGAACAACGGCCTGTGCGCCTACACCCCTTCGCGCGGGGTGATCTCGGTGCGCGGCAACTGGCCGCTGACGCCGACCATGGACGTGGTGGTGCCCTATGCGCGGAGCATGGCCGACCTGCTGGAAATCCTCGACGTAGTGGTCGCCGACGATCCCGATACCCGCGGCGACCTCTGGCGCATGCAGCCCTGGGTGCCGATCCCCAAGGCCTCCGAGGTACGCCCGGCGAGCTACCCGGCCCTGGCCGCAGGCGCCGAGGCCCTGGCCGGCAAGCGCTTCGGCGTGCCGCGCATGTTCATCAACGCCGACCCCGATGCGGGCACCAGCGAGTCCCCCGGGATCGGCGGCCCGACCGGCCAGCGCATCCATACCCGGCCCTCGGTCATCGCCCTCTGGGAACAGGCGCGCAAGGCCCTGGAAGCCGCCGGCGCCGAAGTGATCGAGGTGGACTTCCCGCTGGTGTCGAACTGCGAAGGCGACCGACCCGGCGCGCCCACCGTGTTCAACCGCGGCCTGGTGTCGAAGGAATTCCTCCACGACGAGCTGTGGGAACTCTCGGCCTGGGGCTTCGACGACTTCCTGCGCGCCAATGGCGATCCGAAGCTGAACCGCCTGGCGGATGTCGACGGCCCGCAGATCTTCCCCCACGACCCCGGCACCCTGCCCAACCGCGAGGGCGACCTGGCCGCCGGCATGGACGAATACGTGCGGATGGCCGAGCGCGGCATCAAGCCCTGGGACCGGATCGCGACCCTCCCCGATGGCCTGCGCGGCCTCGAGGAAACCCGGCGGATCGACCTCGAGGAGTGGATGCGACGCCTGCGCCTGGACGCCGTGCTCTTCCCCACCGTCGCCGACGTCGGCCCGGCGGACGCCGACGTCAACCCGGCCTCGGCCGACATCGCCTGGAGCAACGGTGTCTGGGTCGCCAACGGCAACCTCGCCATCCGCCACCTCGGCGTGCCGACGGTCACCGTACCGATGGGGGTGATGGCCGACATCGGCATGCCGGTGGGCCTGACCTTCGCCGGCCGCGCCTACGACGACTCGGCGCTGCTGCGCTTCGCCGCGGCCTTCGAGTCGACCGGCTCGCGGCGTATCGTGCCGCCGCGTACTCCACCGCTGGCAAGCAAGTGAAAGGCGCGGGCGGAAGGCTTCGCGTCTTGCGCCCACGCTCTTCCGTTCAAGGGAGTTATCGATGCAGCGACTCTTCGTCTACGGCAGCCTCGGCCCCGGCCGTCCCAACGAACACCTGATGCAGAAGATCGGCGGGCAATGGCAGGCGGCCAGCCTCCGCGGTCGCCTGCTGGAAAAGGGCTGGGGTGCCGGGATGGGCTTTCCGGGCCTGGCGATCGACGCCGACGGCGAGGAAATCCACGGCCATGTGTTCGTCTCCGACCGCCTCGCCGAGCACTGGCCCGCGCTGGATGAATTCGAAGGCACCGAATACCGGCGCGTGGCGACCCGGGTAACGCTGGCCGACGGCGCCCAGGTCGATGCCTACGTCTACGCCCTGCGCGACTGAGCGCTTGCCGGCGGCCTAGGGATTCGCACGCAAACCGCGCAGGGTCTTCGCGAGGACCCCGACCGCCGCCTCCAGCTCGTCCGTGGTGTAGGCGGCGAAGCCCATCAGGAAACCCGCTCGCGGTGGCGCGGCGAGATGCAGGGCGCTGAGCCCGACCAGCTCGACACCGGCGCGGTATGCCGCCGCGATGGCGCGCGTTTCGTCGATTCCCGCGCAAAGCAGCCCGGGCATCTGTAGCCCGCCGGCCGGTACGCGCGGCTCGACCAGGCCGCCCAGACGCTTGCCCACCCGCTCCGCGAGGAATCCCAGGCGCTCGCCGTACAGATTGCGCATGCCGCGCACATAGGCGCCGAAATGGCCGCCGGCGATGAAGCGCGCCAGGGTCAGTTGCGCCAGCGAGGCGTTGTGCCCGTCCTGCAGGGAGCGGGCGACGGTCATCGGCGCCACCAGCGCCGGCGGCAGGACCATGTAGCCGATGCGCAGGCCGGGAAACAGCGACTTGGTGAACGTGCCGATGTAGAGCGTCCGCTCGTGGGCGTCCAGGCCTTGCACGCAGGCGGTGGGCCGGCCGGCGTAGTGGAACTCGCTGTCGTAGTCGTCCTCGATGATCCATGCCTGCTGCCGCTGCGCCCATTCGATCAGCGCCAGGCGGCGCTCCAGCGACAGGGTCACGCCGGTCGGGTAATGGTGCGACGGGGTCAGGCACAGCGCCCGCGCTGCCTGCGGCTGGGCGAGGATCGGCTCGGGCCGCAGGCCCTGTTCGTCGACCGGGACCGGCAGGCACTCCAGGCCGGCGGCCTCGAAGGCCTTGCGCGCGCCGTAGTAGGCCGGGTCCTCGACGAATATCCGCTCGCCGGCGTCGAGCAGCACGCTGGCGCAAAGCCCCAGCGCCTGTTGCGAACTGGTCAACACCAGTACCCGGTCGGCCGTGGCCCGTGCGCCACGCTCCAGGTTGACGTAGTCGGCGATCGCCTGGCGCAGCGGCTCGGCGCCCTGCGGGTCGCCGTGGGTCAGGGCGCGCGCGCCGTATTCCTTGAGGACCTGGCGCTGCAGGCGCTCCCAGGTCGCCAGGGGAAAGGTGCGGGTCTCCGGCACGCCGGGAGCGAAGGGGCGCGGGACGAGCTGCTCGCGAACCCCGCCGCCAGCCTGCATCGCCTCGCCACGCCGGCTCAGTCGCGGCGCGCCGCCGCCCCGTCGTGGAGCGCCCGCGCCGCGCCGGCCGGGGGACAGCCGGGTAGCCGCGGCGACCACGCTGCCGCTGCCGACCCGACGCTCGATGAAGCCCTCGGCATGCAGGTGCGAATAGGCCGCTTCGACGGTGTCGCGGGATACCCCCAACGACTGCGCCAGCGCCCGCGAGGCCGGCAACGGATTGCCCGGCGCCAGGGCACCGTCGAGGATCAGTTGGCGGATCGCGCGCTGGATTCGCGCATGCAGCGGCAGGGCCTGGAGCTGTGGATGGAGGAGTCGCGCCTTGACCGATTCGAGCAGTGATTGCCTGAACAAATGGTCTGCCCTCGATCATCTAATTGGTGGGATATGGCAAGCCATTAGGCAGCTATAAAAACACCCGGGTCAAGACCCTCGGTCCCGGCCTACGCCGGATCGCCCCATCAAGCCAAAGAAGGAAGCACTGGATGCAATCCCTGCACACACTGGTATCGGTACGCCCCGTGGCACACGAGGACTTCGAGCAGTGGCTCGAACACTGGAAGGCCTACCAGGCGTTCTATGAAGTCGAACTCTCGGCACAGACCACCGAGGCCACCTGGCGGCGCTTCTTCGACGAGGGCGAACCGATGCACTGCGCCGTGGCCAGCGACGGTCGCCGCCTGCATGGCATCGTCAACTTCCTCTACCACCGCTCGACCTGGGCGGCACAGGACGTCTGCTACCTGGAAGACCTCTATGTCTCGCCCGACGTGCGCGGCCAGCAGATCGGCAAGCAGTTGATCGAGTACGTCCGCCGGCAGGCCGAGGAACGTCGCTGCGCGCGGCTCTACTGGCATACCCAGGAAAGCAACCACAGGGCGCAGCGCCTGTACGACTGGGTGGCGGACAAGCCGGGCGTGATCGAATACCGCATCGAGCTCTGAACCGACCGCGCGACCGGAGCCTCGGCGCGGCGGACCCTCGACGCGGTTCTCAGTCCCAGGCCGGCGCCAGGCCCTGCGGACTGACCTCGCGGCCGTTACGCTCGAGGCCGGCGATGCGCGCCATGTCCTCGGCGTCCAGGCGCAGGTCGCGCGCCAGCAGGTTGCTGGCGAGGTTCTCGCGGCGGGTCGAGGACGGAATCACCGCGTAGCCCAGTTGCATCGCCCAGGCCAGCGCCACCTGGGCGACCGTGGCCCGGTGCCTGGCGGCTATCCCGGCCAGCGTCGGGTCCTTCAGCACCTTGCCGTAGGCCAGGGTCATGTACGAGGTGACCGCGATGCCCTGCTCCTCGAGGTAGGCGGTCAGCGCGCGGTTCTGCAAGTAAGGGCTGAGTTCGATCTGGTTGGTGGATATCTCGCCCGCACCGACCGCGGCGATGGCCTGGCGGGTCAGTTCGATGTTGAAGTTGGAGACGCCGATCCGCCGGGTCAGGCCCAGGGACTTGGCTTCCGCCAGCGCCGCCATGTACTCCGCCAGCTCGACGCCGTTGCCGGGTGCCGGCCAATGGATCAGGACCAGGTCCAACCGGTCGGTGCGCAGTTTCTCCAGACTCTCGCGCAGGCTGGCGAGCAGCTTTTCGCAGGCGTAGTTGTCGACCCAGACCTTGGTGGTGAGGAACAGCTCGGAACGCGGTACGCCGCTCTCGGCGATCGCGCGGCCGATATCCGCCTCGTTGCCGTAGATCTGCGCGGTATCGATGGCGCGATAACCCAGCTCGAGGGCGCTGCGCACCGAGTCGACGACGACCTGGCCGGTGAGGCGGAAGGTGCCGAGACCGAAGGACGGGAGGGGGTGGGTGGTGGAAGACATGGCTGCGCTCCGTGGGCGGGATGACTCGAAGGAAGCGCAGTGTGGCGGCTTACATCTCTTCGATTAAGGCCCGAATCGAGCAAATTCATTTGCGTTGGAATCACGAATCCAGGCGGCCTTCACGGGAGGTATCCAGCGGAAATTCCCGCCAGCCGCTGGCAGAACGCAGTTCATCGGATTCCCGCGAATACTACTGATAACGATAATCTATATCATTTACTCCATTTTTACATTTACATACACTTGCCCCGCCGCGAATTCCTACGCCGGTTTCCCACATAAACAAGAAACGCAGCCGGTCGCGCCAACGGCCTGCCTGCGCCGCCATCCAGGACACTGCAGATGAAACACGTCGTTTCCAGTGCGTTATTGCTCGGTCTCTCCTCGCTTTCCCTGGCCGCCCAGGCCGCTCCCATCGCCCTTGACCTTCCCGCCCAGCCCCTGGCCGCATCCCTCGAGCAATTGCAGGGCGCCAGCGGCCTGCGCATCCGTTTCGACCGCGCGGCCGTGGCCGACCGGCGCGCACCGGCCCTACGCGGCACGCTGGAGCCAAGCGAGGCACTGCAGCGTCTGCTCGCAGGTTCCGGACTGAGCGGGGAGGTACGGGGCGGCGACGCCTGGGTCGAGGCCGCGGCGACAGGTGCCGGCATCGCCCCCGGCGACAGCGTCGACCTCGGCGCGCTCAGCGTGGTCGCCACCCAGGACCCGGCCACCGCCGCCATCACCGAAGACAGCGGCTCCTACACCACGCGGGCGATGCGCACCTCGACCAAGCTGGCGATGTCGATCCGCGAGACCCCTCAGTCGGTCAGCGTGGTCACCCGCCAGCGCATGGACGACCAGGGCATGCGCGACCTCAACGACGCGGTGAAGGGCGTCACCGGCCTCACCGTGCAACAGTACGGGCCGGCCCGGGTGAAGTACGCGGCGCGCGGCTTCGACGTCGACAACATCATGTACGACGGCCTGCCGACGAGCATTTCCACCTATACCCAGGACGTCATTTCCGCCGCCGACCTGGCCATGTTCGACCGCGTCGAAGTGGTGCGCGGCGCCACCGGACTGATGCAGGGCGCAGGCAACCCGGCGGCGGCGATCAACATGGTGCGCAAGCGTCCGACCCAGGACTTCCGCGCCTCCCTGCAAGGCAGCGTCGGCACCTGGGACCGCTATCGCAGCGAGGCCGACGTTTCCGGCCCGCTGAACAGCGAAGGAACCCTGCGCGGCCGCGCGGTGGTCGCCTACCAGAAAGGCAACAGTTTCCAGGACCACGTCAGCAGCGAACGCGGCGTGTTCTACGGGATCGCCGAAGCCGACCTGAGCCCGGACACCACCTTCGCCATCGGCGCCTCGAACCAGAACGACAACCGCAACGACAACTGGGTAGGCCTGCCCAGCCCGCTGGGCGGCCGCCACCTGGACCTCAAGCGCTCGTCCTATTACGGCGCCGACTGGTCCTACTGGGATACCGACACCACCCACCTGTTCAGCGACCTGACCCACCGCTTCGCCAACGGTTGGCAGATGAAGCTGGCCGCCGACAAGCTGTGGGCGCGAATCAACATGCTCGGGCTGTACAACGACTGCTACTACTCGACCACCGGCTGCGCCAGCATGACCCAGAACCCCGGCGACTACAGCTACACCGACGACCACGACAGCTATGACGCCTATGCCAACGGTCCCTTCCAGTTGCTCGGCCGCGAGCACGAGCTGGTGGTCGGCGCCAGCTATCGCCAGGAACGCTTCGACGGCCACGGCGGCTGGGGCAGCCTGTTCAACAAGGACGGCACCCCCACCGGGCCGATGGACCCGACCCAGTGGGACCCGAGCTCGACTCTCAAGCCGAGGCTGAACACCAGCCTGTGGGGCATGAAACTCGACCAGGAACAGAAAGGCGCCTACCTCACCACCCGGTTGAACCTCGCCGACCCGCTGAAAGTGATCCTCGGCGGGCGCCTGGACTGGTACAAGGCCGACGCCGATACCGACAGCTACAAGGTCACCCGCAACGTCACCCGCTATGCCGGGGTGATCTACGACCTGAACCAGACCTACTCGGTCTACGCCAGCTATACCGACATCTTCAAGCCGCAGAGCAACTTCGACGCCGGCGGCGGCCTGCTCGACCCGATCACCGGCAAGAACTACGAGATCGGCCTGAAGGGCGAACACTTCGGCGGCGCGCTCAATTCGCAGATCGCGCTGTTCCAGATCGACCAGGAAAACCGCGCCACCGAGGACGTCGGCGGCCCCTCGCCATGCCCCTTCAGCCCCACCTCGCGCTATTGCTCGCGCGCTTCGGGCAAGGTCCGCAGCCAGGGCGTCGACCTGGAGCTGAGCGGTGCGCTGAGCGACGACTGGCAGATGATGGCCGGCTATACCTACGTCGACGCCAAGTACAAGCACGACAGCAACAAGGCCAACGAGGGCAAGCCATTCGACGCGGCCAAGCCACGCCACCTGTTCAAGCTCGCCACCAGCTATACGCTACCCGGCGAACTGCACAAATGGCGCGTCGGCGGCGACCTGGCCACCCAGAGCAAGACCGAGGACAGCAGCACCGGTTTCCAGCAGGGCGGCTACACCGTGGTCAACGCCATGCTCGGCTACAAGGTCAACGAACGGATCGACACGCGGCTGAACTTCAACAACCTGTTCGACAAGTACTATTACAGCGGCATCGACTTCGGCAACCTCAACTACGGCGAGCCGCGCAACCTGATGTTCACGGTGAAGTACTCGCTCTGATCCCGGACCGCCGGCGTGCCTCCGCAGGCGCGGCGGCGGTGTCCGAACGGCCCTTCGAGGCGCCTCAGCAGGGCCGATAGCGGCGCTCGAACTCGCTCGCCAACTGCTCCAGCGTGACGCTCCCCAGGCGCTCCAGGAGCAACGCCTGCGCCGCCTCGAACGCCTCGCCGAGCGCTTCGTTGACCGCCTGCTCGACCAGGCATTCCGGATGATCGGTAGACAGGCCGATGGCGAAGATCGAGGACGCTCCCAGCGCCTGGTGGATATCCAGCAAGGTGATGTCCGCCAACGGCTTGGCCAGCCGCCAACCGCCGCGATGGCCCTTCTCCGAACTCACGTAGCCTTCGTTCTTCAGCAGCGCCATGGTCCGTCGCACCACCACCGGGTTGGTGCCGAGCATCTGCGCGATGGCTTCGGACGTCGCCGGCCCTTCGTGGCGGGCCATATGGATCAGCACATGGAGCATGCGCGAGAGGCGGGTGTCGTTTCTCATGAACGGCGGGCTCGTGACGGAAAGACCATGAGTATGTCTCGCTACAGAAAAAGTTACGAGAGCGTTGACAAGCGCATCTCATGAAACTTACGTTGTTTCGTGACTATCCGAATGGGAGATACGCCATGACTTTCGACGTGATCATCGTGGGTGGCAGCTACGCCGGCATCTCCGCGGGCATGCAACTGGCGCGGGCGCGGCGCAGGGTGCTGGTGATGGATACGGGACTGCGACGCAACCGCTTCGCCCGGGCCTCCCACGGCTTTCTCGGCCAGGACGGCCGCGATCCGGCGGCCATCGCCGATGACGCCCGCGCGCAGTTGCTGGCCTATCCCAGCGTCGAGTGGCTGTCCGAAGCCGCCGTCGCGGCGAAGAAGGAGGCGGACGGTTTCGTGGTGAAGGCCGCCAACGGAGAACGCTTCACCGCGCGCCGGCTGATCCTCGCCAGCGGGGTCGCCGACGAGCTGCCGGAAATCCCCGGTCTTGCCGAGCGCTGGGGACGGCACGTGTTCCATTGCCCGTATTGCCACGGCTACGAACTGGACGGCGGGACGATTGGCGTACTGGCGGCCTCACCGCTGGCCATCCACCACGCCCTGATGTTGCCCGACTGGGGAGCGACCACCTTTTTCCTCAACGGCGTCTTCGAACCGGATGCCGAGCAAATGTCCAGGCTGGACCGGCGCGGCGTGACGATCGAGCGCGAAGCCGTGGTCGCGCTGGGCGGCGCGCGCGCCGACGTGAACCTGGCCAGTGGCCGCACGATTACGCTCGCGGGGTTGTTCACCCAGCCGCGTACGCGCATGGCCAGCCCGCTGGCGGCGTTGCTCGGCTGCGAGTTCGAGGACGGCCCGAGCGGGCCGTTCATCAGGACCGACGGCATGCGCGAAACCAGCGTTCCCGGCGTCTTCGCCTGCGGCGACGCGGCGCTGGCGGCCGGCAACGTCGCCATCGCGGTGGGCGACGGCGCGCGCACCGGTGGCGCGGCGCATCATTCGCTGCTGTTCCGCTGACGCCGGAGGCTGACAGGCCAAGGATCCGGCCCACCGCCCGGCAAATCTTTCGAACTCCCCGGCGCTCCAGCTTTCCACTCTCCTGCATGTCACGCCACGGCGCCCGCCACGGGCGCCCCAGCAGAGGAGAAAACCATGAGCGCGAAGCTGCAAGGCAAGAACGTCCTGGTCATCACCGCCAACACCGGCATCGAGCGCGACGAGCTGCTCGAACCGCTGAAGACCCTGAAGCAACAGGGCGCCACGGTCACCCACGCGACCATCGAGGGCGGCGAAGCGCAGACCTGGGTGCACGACAGCGAGAAGGACCTGATCGTCAATTCCGACGCCAGGCTGCAAGGCCTGCGCGCCGAGGACTACGACTTGCTGCTGGTCCCCGGCGGCACGGTGAATGCCGACACCCTGCGCCAGGACAGCGAGGCCCGGCGCCTGGTCAGGGAATTCAGCGACGCAGGCAAGACGGTCGCCGCCATCTGCCACGGCCCCTGGCTGCTGATCGACGCCGGTGTCGCCCGCGGCAAGACCCTGACCTCCTATTCCAGCGTGCGTATCGACCTGACCAACGCCGGCGCGGACTGGGTCGACACGCGGGTGAAAGTCTGCCCGGCGAACGGCTGGACCCTGATCACCTCGCGCAACCCGGGTGACTTGCAGGCGTTCAACGAAGCCATCGGCGAAGCCCTGCAGGCGGCCGCCTGATCGTCATTCGCGGAGGCGACCGGTGGACACCCTGAAGATCGCCACCTTCAACGTCAACGGCATCCAGACCCGGCTGGCCGCGCTGCTGGCCTGGCTGGAGCGGGAAGCGCCGGACATCGTCTGCCTGCAGGAACTGAAGACGCCCGACGCGCGCTTCCCCGCCGCGGCGCTGGAGAAGGCCGGATACGGCGCGATCTGGCAGGGCCAGTCGGCGTGGAACGGCGTCGCCATCCTCGCCCGCGACAGCCAGCCGCTGGAGGTACGCCGCGGCCTGCCGGGCAACGCCAGCGATCCCCACAGCCGCTACCTCGAAGCGGCCGTCGACGGCCTGCTGGTGGCCAGCCTGTACCTGCCCAATGGCAATCCCCAGCCGGGACCGAAGTTCGACTACAAGCTGGCCTGGTTCGAGCACCTCATCCGACACGCCGCCGAGCTGATGGAGAGCGGCCATCCGGTGGTGCTGGCCGGCGACTTCAACGTGGTGCCCAGCGACTTCGATATCTACGACACCCGCTCCTGGAAAAAGGACGCCCTGCTCCAGCCGGAGTCCCGCGAGTGCTTCGAGCGCCTCCTGCGGCAGGGCTGGGTGGACGCGCTACGCCAGCGTTTCCCCGACCGGCGCATCTATACCTTCTGGGACTACTTCCGCCAGCACTGGCAACGCGACGCCGGGCTGCGCATCGACCACCTGCTGCTCAGCGCCAGCCTGGCGGACCACCTGGAAGACGCCGGGGTGGATCGCTGGGTGCGCGGCGAGGAGCACGCCAGCGACCACGCGCCGGCCTGGGTAAGCCTGCGGCGTCCCTCAGAGCCCCGGCGCTAGCCGAGCTGGCCCCGGCACTGCGCATCGGCTCTCACCGCCCCTCCGGCAACCTCGCCACCACCTTGATCTCGAAGCTGAAGCCATACAGCCAGTTCACCCCCACCGCCGTCAGCGTGGGGTACGGCGCCTCGCCCCAGTACTCCGGGACGATCTTCCAGATGCGCTCGAAGTTGGCCTCGGCGTCGACCATGAACACGGTGACGTCGAGCACATCGTCGAACCCGCAACCGGCCGCGGCGAGCACCGCATTCAGATTGTCGAAGGCGCGGCGGACCTGGGTCTCCAGCTCGGGTTCGGGAGAGCCGTCGTCGCGGCTGCCGACCTGGCCGGAGACGAACAGCAGGCCGTCGCTGCGGACCGCCGGGGAATAGCGGTTGCGCTCGTAGAGGGCCTGGCGGCCGGCGGGGAAAACCACGTCGCGTACAGTCATGCGATACCTCCATCCTGGGGCTCCGGCCCCGTCATCGTCGATGGAAGAACGGTAAGGTCGTGCGCGCCGTGGATAAACGCGCAACCCTGGCCATGACTGTTTGTAGAATCCAAACAATCCCCGACGACCCGGAGTCCCGATGGACCGTTTCGATGCGATGCAGGCCTTTGCCCGTGTGGTGGATACCGGCAGCTTCACCAAGGCGGCGGAGACGCTGCACATGAGCCGCACCAGCGTCACCCAGTTGGTCCAGCAACTGGAAGCGCGGCTGCGGGTACGCCTGCTCAACCGCACCACGCGCAAGCTCAACCTGACCGCCGACGGCGCCGCCTACTACGAGCGGGTGGTACGTCTGCTGGCGGAACTGGACGATGCCGAGACCAGCCTCTCCAGCGCCGCCCTGGCGCCCCGCGGGCGTCTCCGGATCGACGTACCGAGCCCGCTGGCGCGGCTGCTGCTGATCCCGGCGTTGCCCGAGTTCCATGCGCGCTATCCGGAGATCCAGATCGACCTGGGCGTGAGCGATCGGCTCGTCGACCTGATCGACGAGAACGTCGATTGCGTCATCCGCGGCGGCGAACTGCGCGACCAGTCGCTGATGGCGCGGCGGGTCGGCGACCTGCAACTGGGGGTCTACGCGGCACCGGCCTACTTGCAGCGCGCCGGCGTGCCGAGCCACCCGCGCGAACTGGAGGACAGCCACCAGCGTATCGTCGGCTTCCTCTGGGCGCGCACCGGCAAGGCCCTGCCCTACGCCATGCGCAGGGGCGAGGAATGCCTGCGGGTGGCGGGCCGTCATGTGCTGGCGGTGGACGACGGCAACGCCTACCTGGCGGCCGGGCTGGCCGGCCTGGGCATCCTCTGGCTGCCGCACTACATGGCGCGCGAGCCCCTCGCCCGCGGCGAGCTGCTGCCGCTGTTCGAGGACTGGAGCCTGGAGCCGATGCCGCTGTACCTGGCGTTCCCGCCGAACCGCCACGTCAGCGGCAAGCTGCGGGTGTTCATCGAGTGGGTCGCCGAACTGATCGCGCGGCATGCGCCGCCGTTGCATCCGCCGCTCTGAAACAAGGGCGGCGGCGTATCCTGGAAAACCCTGGAGTAATGGTAAGCGGCCAGGGCTCTATATATGCCCCGCGATTATAGAGATGACTTATACGACCATAAGCCGGATATCCTGGAATTCAACCAAGCCAACATCGGAACGGTTTCCGAGCGGTGAATGGAAGATTCACCCAGCCTTATATTCGGCAGTGGTCAAACCGGATAACTTGAAAATCAGGATTTCGTTAACCCGATCACATCGACAGCTGCACCAGTAAAGCACTCATGCACTACATCCTGCACCTCTCTGAAGCAAACCGAAGGCTCTGCAGAGCCACTCCAGACCAAACTTTAGTTGGTAGAGAGAGCAATCCAACATCAATGGCAAGTGAAGGAAATAGCTATCTATTCTGCTATCCACAAACGCTTCTTCATATTTAATAGCTAGCAGAAACGAATATAAAAAATATTTGAACGACTCCGTCACACCTGCATATCTTTCGCCACGCGAACGATTGAGGAAGTTGCCCTCCCAAAAAACTGAAGGAGTCGATTCATGCATAAGAGAACGTACCTGAATGCATGCCTGGTTCTGGCGTTGGCTGCCGGCGCGAGCCAGGCCTTGGCGGCGCCCGGTGCGAGCGAGATGGCTGGCGACGTCGCCGTGCTCCAGGCCTCCCCGGCGAGCACCGGTCACGCCCGCTTCGCCAACCCCAACGCGGCGATCTCGGCGGCCGGCATCCACTTCGCCGCGCCCCCCGCCCGCCGCGTGGCCCGCGCCGCGCCGCTGGCGCCGAAACCGGGTACGCCGCTGCAAGTGGGCGTGGGCCTGAAAACGGCGACTCCGGAAATCGACCTGACAACCCTCGAATGGATCGACACTCCGGACGGGCGCCACACCGCGCGCTTCCCGATCAGCGCTGCGGGTGCCGCCAGCCTGCGCGCCGCGATTCGCCTGGAAACCCGCAGCGGCTCGCTGCCCGACGACGTGCTGCTGCACTTCGCCGGCGCCGGCAAGGAAATATTCGAGGCCAGCGGCAAGGACCTCTCGGTCAACCGTCCCTACTGGAGCCCGGTCATCGAGGGCGATACCCTGACCGTCGAACTGGTGCTGCCGGCCAACCTGCAACCGGGCGACCTGCGCCTGTCGGTACCCCAGGTATCGTATTTCGCCGACTCCCTGTACAAGGCCGGCTACCGCGACGGCTTCGGCGCCAGCGGCAGCTGCGAGGTGGATGCGGTCTGCGCGACCCAGAGCGGCACACGGGCCTACGACAACGCCACCGCAGCGGTGGCGAAGATGGTCTTCACCAGCTCGGCGGACGGCGGCAGCTACATCTGCACCGGCACCCTGCTGAACAACGGCAACTCGCCCAAGCGCCAGTTGTTCTGGTCGGCCGCGCACTGCATCGAGGACCAGGCCACCGCCGCGACGCTGCAGACCATCTGGTTCTACAACACCACCCAGTGCTACGGCGACGCCTCGACCATCAACCAGAGCGTCACCGTGCTGACCGGCGGGGCGAATATCCTGCACCGCGACGCGAAGCGCGACACCCTGCTGCTGGAACTCAAGCGCACTCCGCCGGCCGGCGTGTTCTACCAGGGCTGGAGCGCCACGCCGATCGCCAACGGCTCGCTCGGCCATGACATCCACCATCCGCGCGGCGACGCCAAGAAGTACTCGCAGGGCAACGTCTCGGCAGTGGGCGTCACCTACGACGGGCATACCGCCCTGACCCGCGTCGACTGGCCGTCGGCGGTGGTCGAAGGCGGCTCGTCCGGCTCGGGCCTGCTGACCGTCGCCGGCGACGGCTCCTACCAGCTGCGCGGTGGCCTGTACGGCGGCCCCTCGTACTGCGGCGCGCCCACCTCACAGCGCAATGACTACTTCTCCGATTTCAGCGGCGTCTATTCGCAGATCTCCCGCTACTTCGCGCCCTGAGGCCAGCCAGGCTATCGATCGCGCACCGGCGGATAACCGCGCAGCGGTTATTCGCCCTACGCCTGGATCGGCGCGTGAAAGTGCAGCTTCTTTCATCGGTCCGGAACAGGTGCCAACGGCGTTATCCGCCGTTTACCCCGCGCAGCGGTTATTCGCCCCACATCCGGATTGGCGCGTGAAAGTGCGGCTTCCTTCATCGGTCCGGGACAGGTAGGGCGCATAACGCCAACGGCGTTATCCGCCGTCTATCCCGCGCAGCGGTTATTCGCCCCACGCCTGGATCGGCGCGTGGAAGAGGGGCGTTATGCGCCGCCGTGCGTTCAGTCCTGGCGGCTGGTGACTTCCAGCAGGTGGTAGCCGAACTGGGTCTTCACCGGCCCCTGGACCACGTTCAGCGGCGCGCTGAAGACCACCTGGTCGAACTCGCGGACCATCTGGCCGGGGCCGAACGAGCCCAGGTTGCCGCCGTCGCGGCCGGAGGGGCAGGAGGAATGCTCGCGGGCGACTTCGGCGAAGTCGGCACCGCCTTCGATGGCGGTCTTCAGTTCGTTGCACTTGGCTTCGCTGGAAACCAGGATGTGGCGGGCAGTGGCTCGGGCCATGGGGAAATACTCCTAGGGTGAAACGGCAGAGCCTAGCAGACATCGACGCCCGCACCGACAGCCCGCGACCGGAGGAGGCGCTCGACAAGCGTGGCGAGGGCTGCTTGACTCGCCGCCTTTGCGAATCCGGGAACGCCCTCCGATGAGCCAGACCTTCCACGGCAGTTGCCTGTGCGGCGCGCTGCACTACCGACTGTCCTCGCCCCCGCACGCACTCTCTCACTGCCACTGCGGCCAGTGTCGCAAGGCCCATGGCGCGGCATTCGCCAGCTATGGCAGCGTCCCCGTCGCGGACCTGCACATCGACCGCGGCGCCGACCTGCTCGCCGCGTTCCGCTCCTCACCCGCCGTGCTCCGGCGCTTCTGCTCGCGCTGCGGCTCGCCGCTGTTCTGGTCGAGGAGCGAAGGCGAGTTCGCCGACTGGGTATCGGTCGCCCTCGGCAGCCTGGACACGCCCTTCCCGGCGGCGAAACAGAAGCATGTCCAGGTCGCATCGATGGCCTGCTGGTGCAGGATCGCCGACGACTGGCCGCGTTTCGACTGAAGTCCGCCCGCGATCCGCCGGCCGGTGCCTGTTTTTTCGCCGGCAAGGCCCGGGCCTGGGGTACCATGCCGCGCCCTTCGCCGCCGGTCCTTGCCGCCCATGTCCGCCACCGCGCTGTACACCGACCTGTCCCACTATTACGACCTGATGTGCGCCGACATCGACTACCAGGCGCAGAGCCACTGCGTGCGTCGCCTGCACCAGTTGTTCGGCAACCAGGGCCGGCGGCACCTGGACCTGGCCTGCGGTACCGGCCCTCACGTGCGGCACTTCCTCGATTTCGGCTATCGCAGCGCCGGCCTGGACATCAACCAGCCGATGCTCGACCTCGCCCGACAGCGCTGCCCCGAAGCGCACTTCAGCCGGCAGGACATGGCCGGCTTCCAGGTGGACGAGCCGCTGGACCTGATCACCTGTTTCCTCTATTCGATCCACTACAACGCAGGGCTGGAGCGCTTGCGCGCATGCCTGGCCAGCGTGCATGGCGCACTGGCGGATGGCGGCGTGTTCTGTTTCAACACGGTGGACAAGGGGCAGATCGACAATCGCGCGTTCGTCCGCCATTCCGTGGAGCATCGAGGCAGCCGCTTCACCTTCGGTTCCGGCTGGTACTACAGCGGCGAGGGCGAGCGCCAGGCGCTGCGCCTCGGTATCGAGAAAACCACGGACGGAACGACCCAGACCTGGGAGGACGAACACCCCATGGTCGCCCTCGGCTTCGCCGAGCTGCAGCACCTGTTGCAGACGCATTTCGAGGTGCAGGTCTTCGAACACGACTACGAACGGATCACGCCCTGGGCCGGCAGCTCCGGGAATGCCCTGTTCGTCTGCGTGAAGCGCTAGCCTCCGGATATCCTGGCGCAAACGTGACGATCAGGCTGGCACGGGCGGGGCAGCGTTTCACAGGGGGCTGCGGAGGATTCTTCGTCGCTTTCGGCACGCTGCGTCCGACCCGCTAGAGGCCTGCCTGGCCGACGATCCGTGCGCGCCTTCTCGGCTAGACCAAGGTCGCAAAGACCCCGCCGGCCATCTGTGACACCTTCGCGCGCTTTTTTACCCCCGCTGTCGAGAGTCACCGCATGTCCTCCCCGTTTTCCCCCCGTTCGCCCCGCACCCTTCGCGGCCTGGGCGCCCTCGCCCTGTGCGGCGGATTCGTCGCCCCGGCCCCTGCCGCCTTCCTCGAGGACGGCAGCGCGCGCCTGGAAGCGCGCACCGTCTACTTCAACCGCGACTTCCGCGACGGCAGCTCGGCCAACCCGCAGGGCGCCTCCAAGCGCGAGGAAGCCGCGCAGGGCTTCATCCTCGACCTGCGCTCGGGCTATACCGAGGGCGCGCTGGGCTTCGGCGTGGATACCCTGGCGATGCTCGGGATCAAGCTCGACTCCAGCCCCGCGGACAGCAACAGCGGCCTGCTGCCTTCCAGCGGCCACGATCCGCGTCGCTCGGTCGACGAGTACGCCAAGGCCGGCGTTGCCGGCAAGATGCGCTTCTCGCAGACACAGTTCAGGTACGGGGCGATGCTGCCGGACATGCCGTTGCTGAAATACAACGACGGACGCCTGCTGCCGACCCTGTTCCACGGCGCCCAGCTGACCAGCGAGGAGATCGCCGGGCTCAGGTTCTCCGCCACCCGCCTGGAGCGCTACACCGCGCGGGACTCCAGCGACGCCCAGGACATCCGCCTGCACTGCAAGAACAAACGCTACGCCTGCGACACCACCGGCAACCGCTTCGACGCCTACCAACTCGACTACCAGGTCAACGACGGCCTGCTGCTGCAATACGCCCAGGGCGGCCTGCGCAACGTCTATCGCCAGCGCTACCTCGGTGCCGTGGGCAAGCGGCAGGTCGGCGCCGGCAAGCTGAGCGCCGACCTGCGCTGGTTCGACAGCGAGGACGCCGGCGCGGCCCGCGCCGGCAAGATCGACAACCGCGCCCTCAGCCTGCTGCTCGCCTACGCCCAGGGCGGCCACACGCTCAGCGCCGGCTGGCAGCGGATGAACGGCGCCAGCTCGATGCCCTACCTCGACGGCAGCAATCCGTACCTGGCCAACTACCTGCAGGTGAACGACTTCGCCAACCCCGAGGAACGCTCCTGGCAACTGCGCTACGACTTCGACCTGCGCAGCGTCGGCGTGCCCGGCCTGAGCTTCATGACCCGCTACGTCAACGGCGACCATATCCGCCTGGCCAACGGCGACGAGGGCAAGGAATGGGAGCGCGACATCGAGCTGAAGTACATCGTGCAGAGCGGCCGCTTCAAGGACCTCAGCCTGCGCCTGCGCAACGCCACCTACCGCACCGACTTCGAGCGCTCGGCGCGCGACGTGGACGAGGTGCGCCTGATCGCCAGCTACAACCTGTCGCTGTTCTGAGCCGTCGCGCCGGAACGCACGCCGGCGCGACGCTCCGGCGGTTCAGACCGCCAGGGCGCGTTCGCGCAGCTCGACGTTGAGGATGCGGTCGTTCTCCGAGTAATCCACCGGGCAATCGATCACATGCACCCCGGGCGTGCCCAGGCAGCGCTCCAGCAGCGGCAGGAAGCCCTCGGCACTGTCGACCCGGTGGCCGTGGGCGCCGTAGGCCTCGGCGTAGTGCACGAAGTCCGGGTTGCCGTAGTCCAGCCCGAAGTCGGCGAAGCCCATGTTCGATTGCTTCCAGCGGATCATCCCGTAGCCGTTGTCGCGCAGGATGATCACCGTCAGGTTCATCTTCAGCCGCACCGCGGTTTCCAGTTCCTGGCTGTTCATCATGAAGCCGCCATCGCCGCACACCGCGACGATCGGCCGGTCCGGGTAGACCAGGTGCGCGGCCATCGCCGAGGGCAGGCCGGCGCCCATGGTGGCGAGGGCGTTGTCCAGCAGCACGGTGTTGGGCATGTGTGCCTTGTAGTTGCGGGCGAACCAGATCTTGTACATGCCGTTGTCCAGGGCGACGATGCCCTGCGACGGCAACGCCCGGCGCACGTCGGCCACCAGGCGCTGCGGATAGAGCGGGAAGCGCGGGTCGTCGGCGCCTTCGGCGACCTGCGCCTCGTTGGCCTCGCGAATCGCCAGCAGGCGGGTGAAGTCCCAGTGCGCGGTATCGTCCAGCGCCTCGCCGATCTGCCAGATGGCGTTGGCGATGTCGCCCACCACTTCGATCTGCGGGAAATACACCGGGTCCACCTCGGCGGAACGGAAGTTCACGTGGATCACCTCGGTACCGCCGCGAACCATGAAGAACGGCGGCTTCTCGATCACGTCGTGGCCGACGTTGACGATCAGGTCGGCCGCCTCCACCGCGCGATGCACGAAGTCGCCGGCGGACAGCGCGGCGTTGCCGAGGAAGCGCGGGTGACGCTCGTCGACCACGCCCTTGCCCATCTGGGTGGTGACGAAGGGAATGCCGGTCTTGTCGATCAGTTGCTTGAGGACCTTGGCGGTCATCTTGCGGTTGGCCCCGGCGCCGATCACCAGGATCGGGCTGCGCGCGGCGCGCAGCTTCTCCACCGCGGCGCAGATCGCCTTGTATTCCGCCAGCGGCCGGCGGCTCAGGCTCGGCGGGATGGGCAGGCTGTCGGTCTGCTCGGCGGCGATGTCCTCCGGCAGCTCCAGGTGCACCGCGCCGGGCTTCTCTTCCTCGGCCAGGCGGAACGCCTCGCGGACCCGCGAGGGAATGTTGTCGGCGGAGGCCAGTTGGTGGGTGTACTTGGTCAGCGGCTGCATCATGCCGACCACGTCGAGGATCTGGAAGCGGCCCTGCTTGGACTTCTTGATCGGCTTCTGCCCGGTGATCATCAGCATCGGCATGCCGCCCAGGTAGGCGTAGGCGCCGGCGGTGACCAGGTTGGTGGCGCCCGGGCCGAGGGTCGACAGGCTGACCCCGGTCTTGCCGGTGAGGCGCCCGTAGGTGGCGGCCATGAAGCCGGCCGATTGTTCGTGGCGGGTGAGCACCAGCCGGATCTGCGACTTGCGCAGGGACTCCAGCAGGTCGAGATTCTCCTCGCCGGGAATTCCGAAGACGTACTGCACGCCCTCGTTTTCCAGGCATTGCACAACCACATCGGCTGCCTTGGCCATCTGCGTTCTACCTCGGGTGGTGGCGGTTCTGACCGCTCGAACACTGCGCCCCTCGCGTCTCGCTGTCCAGCCCCTCCCGGCCGGCGGAAGGCTCTGGCGCCGGCTTCGCCGGCAAGCGAACGCCGCTCCCGCCATTAGCGCAGCTGAACCCGACCACCCGATCATCAGCACAGCTAATAATTCATTCGCTGATTTCATGGTGAGGGCGGAGCCCGGATGGTAAAAATCCACCTACCGCTTTACGCGCCGGCCAAGCCGAATGCCCCGCCCCCTCCATCTCACCGAACCCTGAAGACGACCATGCCCGAGCACGCCCCGATCCTCCCCGTCATCGCCGCCGAGGTGGCCGCCCTCGCCCCCGGTTTCCGCGCCCTGAGCCTCACCGTCGAGGCGGCGCCGATCGTTCGTCCGGAAATCGCCGACCGCGCCGTAGAGCGCGCCTGCCAGGCGCTGGCGCGTGGCGAACCGGACTGGGCCGAGGCGCACCTGGCAGCCTGGGCCGAGGCGTTCCGCCGCTTCGGCGCCAAGCCGCAGCGCACCCCCTGCTCCGCCGAAGCCCTGCGCAAGCGTGCGCTGCGCGACGGTGGGCTGCCGAGCATCGACCCGGTGGTGGACCTGTACAACGCCATCAGCGTGCAATTCGCCATTCCGGTAGGCGGCGAGAACCTCGCCGCCTATGCCGGCACGCCGCGCCTGGTGGTCGCCGACGGCAGCGAGACCTTCGACACCCTGAAGAACGGCGAGGCGGTCGACGAATCCCCCGACCCCGGCGAGGTGGTCTGGCGCGACGACCTCGGCGTCACCTGCCGCCGCTGGAACTGGCGCCAGGGCGTGCGCACCCGCCTGGACGCCAGCGCCCAGCGCATGTGGTTCATCCTCGAGAGCCTGCCGGAAATGCCGCTGGCGGCCCTGCACGAAGCGGGCGGCCTGCTGCTCGACGAATTGCGCCTGATGATGCCCGGCATGCGCGCCGACTCGCACCTGCTGTGCGTGGCGACGGAACCCACCGACAGCGTATAAGGGCCGAGTCCCCGAGGAGAACAGAACATGTACCTGCCTTCGCATTTCGAAGAGTCCGACCCGCAGGCGCTGCACGCGCTGATCCGGGACTATCCGCTGGGCCTGCTGGTCAGCCACGGCGAAGCGGGCCTGGACGCCAACCACCTGCCGTTCGAGCTGAGCCCGGAGAAGGGCGCGCAAGGCACCCTGGAAGCCCATGTCGCGCGCAACAACCCGGTTTGGAGCGAGCTGCGCGACGGCGACGAGGTGCTGGTGGTGTTCCGCGCCGGCGATGCCTACATCTCGCCGCAGTGGTACCCGAGCAAGCAGGAGCACCACCGCCAGGTGCCGACCTGGAACTACCGGGTGGTCCACGCCCACGGCCGGGTGCGGATCCGCGACGACGAACGCTATGTGCGCGGACTGGTGGCGCGCCTGACCCGCACCCACGAGGCGACCCAGGAAACGCCCTGGAAAATGACCGACGGCCCCGCCGACTACATCGACGAGATGCTCCGGCTGATCGTCGGCATCGAAATCGAGATCACCCGCCTGGTCGGCAAGTTCAAGCTCAGCCAGAACAAGGAAGCCCGCGATATCCGCGGCGCCAGCGCAGCGCTGCTGGCCCGCGGCGAACAGGCGATCGGCGCGGCCATGGACGATTGCGCCGCCCGGCGCGACGGCTGAGGTTCAGGCCTCGCCCGGCTGCGGCCGGTGGTGGACGAACTCGACCACCGTGCCGTCCGGCAGCAGCGCATTGAAGCAGGCGCCGGTGGGCGCGCGCGCCGGCCCGAAGATGATCTGCGCGCCGGCAGCCAGCAACCGCCGGTGATAGGGCTCGATGTCGTCCACCAGCAGGGTGCCAGTGGTGCTGCGGAACGGCGCCAGCGCCTCGTCGCTGCCCTCCAGCAGGAGGAAGGCGCCGACCGCGGCGAGTGTCAGGCGTTTCTCGGGAAAGTCGAAGCGCATGTCGTGGGCGACGCCCTGCAGGTCTTCGTAGAAAGCGATGGCCGCATCGATGCTGCCCGGTTCCAGGTAGACACGGATGAACACCCGCGGCTCGGCGAAACCGGACGAGTCGTTGACGCGACGCCAGAGAAAAGGCTGGGACATGGCGCAGGACCTCCGCAGGCCAGGGCGAAAGGTCCGTTCTAGCATGCCGGCCGCGTCCGGCGAAACGCCCTCATTTCGTCGAGCGGACGTTGCCGTAGCGCACTTCTTTCGACGGTGGGTAGCCGTAGAAGGCGGTGTAGCACTTGCTGAAGTGGCTGGGCGAGACGAAGCCGCAGGCGACCAGGACCTCCAGCATGGTCAGGTCGGAATGTTGCAGCAGGCGCCGGCACTCGGTGATCCGCAACTCCAGGTAGTAGCGCACCGGCGTGGTTCCGAGCTGCTGCTGGAACAATCGCTCGATCTGCCGCCGCGAGCGCCCCACGTAGTGGGCGAGCTGCTCCTGGCTGAGCGGTTCCTCGATATTCGCCGCCATCAGGTTGATCACTTCGCGCAGCGGCTCGCTCATCTTCTCGTGCAGGGCGGGGCGCACCCGCCGGTAGCGCGACTCCTCGAAGGCGAGGATATCCACCACCGCCTCCACCAGGTCGCGCCCGTGGCGCCGGGCGATCCACTCCAGCGCCAGGTTGAAGGCGCCGGTGGGGCTGGCCGCGGTCAGGCGGTCGCGGTCGACCATATAGCTGTCGCTGGTCACCTGGCTGTTGCGGGCGATCTCGGCGAGGGCGGCGCGGTGCTCGGGATGGATGCAGCAGCGGTAGCCATCCAGCAGGCCGGCGTCGCCGAGGAACCAGGCACCGTTCCACAGCCCGGCCAGGGCGACGCCGCGCGACGCCACGTCCTGCAACGCTTCCCGCAGCGCGGCGGACGAGCGCAGGGGCGTGCGCAAACCGCCGCAGACCACCAGCAGGTCGAGTCCTTGCAACGCCGCCGAGGCGAGCGCCAGGTCCGGGCAGATCAGCAACCCGAGGTCGCTGGTCACCGGCTCGCCGCTCAGGCTGAAGTTGCTCACCGCGAAGGACTCGCTGCGGATCAGGTTGGCGGTCACCAGGGTGTCCAGCGCCTGGGTGAAGGCCGGCAGGGAAAAGTGTTCGAGCAGCAGGAAGCCCACCCGCGCCCGTGCCGAGCCCCCCTCCCCGGCCCCGGTGAACCTGAGGTTCTGCCCTTGCAGGGCGGCGCTGAAACGCCTTCTTTCCATCGATTCGTGCCTCTTGTTCTTCTTGTTCCCGGCCAGCGGGCCGCGACGCCTGCCGTCACGGCGAAAACCCCGGGCGCTCCATCATATGCGCAAGCCATGTGACTTGGCGCCTCCCTGGCGCGCCGGGGGAATGTGCTCAAATACGCCCTCGGGGGGCTGCCCCTTTCACACGCCACGGCGTCAGCGGAAACAGCGCGGACGAACGGTGCGGAGACGCCCCGAAAACCTGTAGACATATTGTCTAACAGAACCCTATAGTCATTATACAAACTGTAGACAAAGCCCATGACAAGTAGAAAGGCCTCCATGAAAGCCCAACCCGACGTCGACTCGAACAGCGCCGATGCCCCCTTCGACCGCAAGGCGGTGCTGGGCGATGCGCTGCGCCGGCGGATCCTGAGCATGGAACTGGCGCCCGGCGCGGTCGTCGACGAACTCGCCCTGTGCGACGAGTTCGGCCTCTCGCGCCCGCCGGTGCGCGAACTGCTGCGGCAGATCGCCGCCGAGGGCTACATCGAACTGGAAGCCAACCGTGCGCCGCGCGTCGCGGCCATGAGCCACGACTCGCTGCACGCCTTCTTTCTCGCCGCGCCGCTGATCTACATCGCCACCACGCAACTGGCGGCCACCCATGCCAGCGAAGCGGAGATCGAGACGCTCAAGGCGATCCAGGAAGATTTCCGCAAGGCCATCGAAGAGAAGCATGTGGAAAACCGCGTCATCCACAACGACGCCTTCCACCTGGAGATCGGCAGGATGGCCCACAACGACTACCTCATGCCGAGCCTGCGCCGCTTGCTGATCGACCATGCGCGGCTGGGCAAGATCTTCTACCGCCATCCGACCACCGACGACATGCAACGCGACCTGGAACTCGCCTGCGACCAGCACGACCAGATCGTCGATGCCATCCAGCGGCGCGATCCGGATGCGGCGGCGGACATCGTCCGTGCGCATTTCGAGCTGTCGCGCCGGCGCATGGCCGAGTACGCGGCACCGGCCGGAGTGGAGGTGGCGCTGGTCTACGAGGGTTAGCGAGCCCCCGCGCCACGGCCCCGCCCGAGAAGCGGAGGCGGTCACGCAGGGGATGGTTACCGGGTTCCAATAACAAGAGTCAGGTCCCTGCGATGACGAAAGTAACCCACCTTCCGGCCGACGACCGTTCCTGCGGCTGGTATCACCTCAGCCCGCCGCGGCGGCCGAAGCCGGCCCACTACGGCAGGAGCGCCGCCCGTTGGGTGGTGGTCGGCGCCGGCTTCACCGGCCTCGCCGCCGCGCGCCAGCTGGCGCTGCATTTTCCCGACGAGGAGATCGTCCTGGTCGAGGCCCAGGAAGTCGGCTTCGGTACCGCCGGGCGCAACGCCGGCTTCGCCATCGACCTGCCCCACGACATCGGCGCCGACGACTACATCGGCGACATAGCGACCGCCCGGATCGGCCTGAAGCTCAATCTCGCCGGCCAGTCGCTGCTCCGCGAACAGGTGCAGCGCCATGCCATCGACTGCCAGATGAAGGCCTGCGGCAAGTACCAGGCGGCCGTCGAGGCGCGCGGCGTGGCTGTGCTCGACGCCTACCGGCGCGGCCTCGATCGGCTCGGCCAGGCCTACGAGGTGATCGAGGCGGACGACCTCCCGGGACACATCGGCACCGCTTTCTATCGCAAGGCCCTGTTCACCCCCGGTACCCTGCTGGTGCAGCCCTCGGCCCTGGTCAAGGGCCTGGCCGACAGCCTGCCGGGCAACGTCAGCCTCTACGAACACACACCGATCACCGCCGTGGAATATGGCGACAGGACCCTGCTGAGCCATCCCCACGGCAGCATCCTGGCCGACCGCCTGGTCCTCGCCAACAACGCCTTCGGCATGAGCTTCGGCTTCCTCCAGGGGCGGATGCTGCCGATCTTCACCTACGCCAGCCTGACCCGGCCGCTCGATGCCGAGGAGCAGGCCCGCCTCGGCGGGTGCCCCTACTGGGGCCTGATCCCGGCCGACCCTTACGGCACCACGGTGAGGCGTACCCCGGACAACCGCCTGCTGATCCGCAACAGCTTCAGCTTCAACCCTGACGGACGCAGCGCCGGGAAGTACCTTGAGCGCTTCGCCGTACGCCATCGCGCCTCGTTCCGCCAGCGCTTCCCGATGCTCCCGGAAGTCGGCTTCGACTACACCTGGGGCGGCTCGCTGGCGCTGTCGAGGAACCACATGGGGCACTTCGGCGAGCTGGCGCCCAACGTCTATGGCGCCCTGTGCTGCAACGGCCTGGGGGTAACCCGCGGGACCGTCACCGGGAAGCTGCTGGCCGACTGGCTGGCGGGCGAACGCAACGAGCTGATCGACTTCCTGCTGCGCGCGCCCGGTCCCAGCGGCAATCCACCCGAACCACTCCTTTCCCTTGGCGTGAACCTCAACCTGAGGTGGGGGCAGTATCGAGCAGGTAGAGAAAGCTAGGCATCCCTAGGAACGCGCCCGCGGGCGCCGACTTCGATTCAGACGGCCATTGAAGACCGGAGCTGGAGAGCGTTCCAGCCTCGCGGATTCGCTCGGCCCGAATTCACCGGCAGCGGTTAGAACCAGGAGACAATAATGACAAATCCTACGACCTCGATCGAAGACGTACCCCTCAACGCCTTCCACCGGCTGTTGACCCTGCGCTCCGGCGGCGGCTCCTTCGTCGACGGCTACGTGCTGAGCATCATCGGCGTGGCGATGCTGCAGATGACCGCGGCATTGCAACTGAGCAGTTTCTGGCAGGGCATGATCGCCGCCTCGGCGCTGGTCGGCATCTTCTTCGGCGGTTTCCTCGGCGGCTGGCTGACCGACCGCCTGGGCCGCCGCAGGCTGTTCTTCGTCGGCCCCAGCCTGTTCGTCCTCGCTTCCCTGGCGCAGTACGGGGTCGACTCGGCGGCGGCGCTGTTCGTCCTGCGCTTCCTGATCGGCGTGGCGGTGGGCATCGAGTACCCGGTCGCCACCGCCTTGCTGGTGGAGTTCCTGCCGAAGAAGTATCGCGGACCGCGCCTGGCCACCCTGACCATCCTCTGGTTCGCCGGCGCCGCCTTCGCCTACCTGGTCGGCGACCTGATCCTGCGCAGCGGCGGCGAGGACGCCTGGCGCCTGGTACTGGCCAGCACCGCGGCGATCGGTGCCGTGCTGTTCCTGCTACGCATCGGCACCCCCGAGTCGCCGCGCTGGCTGCTGAGCAAGGGCCGCGACGCGGACGCAGAGCGGGTCATCCGCCAGGTCTACGGAGAAGCCTTCTCGCTGGAGAACCTGCCCGAACAGGCGCTGGAACGGAAGGTCACCATCTGGCACCTGCTCTACGCCGGCTACGGCAAGCGCATGCTCTTCGTCACCCTGTTCTGGACCTGCTCGGTGATCCCCGTGTTCGCCGTCTACGCCTTCGCGCCCAAGGTGCTGCTGGCGCTGAACCTGAAGGGCGACTGGGCCTCCTACGGTTCGGTGGCGATCACCCTGCTGTTCGTCATCGGCTGCATCATCGCCACCCGCCTGATCAACCGCATCGGCCGGCGCTGCATGCTGCTGCACAGCTTCCTCTGGTCCGGCCTGGCGCTGCTCGGGCTGGGCGTCTTCCACGCCGGCTCGGAGGCGACCATCCTCGGCCTGTTCGGTGCCTACGCGCTGTTCATCGGCGGCGCCCAGGTGCTGCAACTGGTCTACCCGAACGAACTGTTCCCCACCGAGATCCGCGCCTTCGCGGTCGGCGTCGGCACCTCGTTATCGCGCGTCGGCGCCGCGGTGGGCACCTACCTGGTGCCGCTTTCCCTGGAAACCCTGGGTACCGCCCAGACCATGTACGCCGCCGCGCTGGTGACCCTGCTCGGGCTGCTCGTGACCTGGGCCCTGGCGCCGGAAACCCGTTCGCTGAACCTGCAGCAGGCGGCTTCGCTCACCTGAACCACCCGCCGCGGCAGCGTCCGCCGGGTGCGCCGCGGCCCAGCATCCCACAGGAGGAAACCCCGTGAAATTCGAAGGTATCTATACCCCCGCCATCACCCCGCTGAGCGCCGACGGCAGCATCGACACCCAGGCCTTCGCCGAGGTCCTGGAGTTTCTCGTCGAGTCGAAGGTGCACGGCATCGTGATCGGCGGCTCCACCGGCGAGTACTACGCGCACACCGCCGAGGAACGCCTGGCCCTCGCCGCCCACGCCAGCAAAGTCATCGCCGGGCGCCTGCCGCTGGTGGTGGGAACCGGCGCGATCCGCACCGAGGACTCGCTGGCCTACGCCGAAGCCGCCCGCGCCATCGGCGCCGACGCCATCCTGGTCGGCTCGCCGCCCTACGCGCTGCCGACCTCGCGGGAGATCGCCGAGCACGTGCTGGCGGTGGATCGCGCCGCCGGCCTGCCGATCATGCTCTACAACTATCCGGCGCGGATGGGCGTGGAGATGGACGAGGCGTTCTTCGCCGCCGTCGCCGGCTGCCGCAACATCGTCGCGATCAAGGAAAGCTCCGGCTCCACCGCGCAATTGCACCGCCTGGCCTGCCGCCACCCGCGGATCGCCTTGTCCTGCGGCTGGGACGACCAGGCCCTGGAGTTCTTCGCCTGGGGCGCGCGCAGTTGGGTCTGCGCCGGCTCCAACTTCATCCCTGGCGAACACCTCGCCCTGTACCAGGCCTGCGTGGTCGAGAACGACTTCGCCAAGGGCCGGCGCATCATGGCGGCGATGATGCCGCTGATGGACTTTCTCGAAAGCGGTCACTTCGTCCAGTCGATCAAGCACGGCTGCGAGCTGGCCGGCCTGCGCACCGGCGGCGTACGTGCGCCGCTGAAGGCGCTGGACGAGGCCGGCAAGGCGGCACTGGCGGAGATCGTCGCCAGGCTCAAGGGCGAGGTCGCGCGGATCGTCGAGGGTGGCCGCCATGACTGAGCTGCTGAGCCGGGAGGAATACGCGGCCATCGCCGCGACGCTGGACCTTCCCCAGCGCGCCTTCATCGACGGAGGGTTCCGCGATGCCTGCGGCGGCCGCACCTTCGCCTCGACCAACCCGGCCACCGGCGAGCTGCTGGCGCAGGTCGCCGCCTGCGACGCGGAGGACGTCGGGCACGCCGTGGCCAGCGCGCGGCGGGCGTTCGAGGACGGCCGCTGGCGCTCGCGCACGCCCGCCGAGCGCAAGGCGGCGCTGCTGCGCCTGGCCGAGCTGCTGGAAGAGCACCTGCTGGAACTGGCGGTGATGGAGAGCCTCGACAGCGGCAAGCCGATCCGCGAATGCCAGCACACCGACCTGCCGGAAACCATCAATACCCTGCGCTGGCATGCCGAACTGATCGACAAGATCTACGACAGCACCGCCCCGGTCGGTTCGGCGGCGCTGGCCATGGTGGTGCGCGAGCCGATCGGCGTGGTCGGCCTGGTGCTGCCGTGGAACTTCCCGCTGCTGATGCTCGCCTGGAAGATCGGCCCGGCGCTGGCGGCAGGCTGCTCCGTAGTGGTCAAGCCGGCCCCCGAGACCAGCCTGACCGCCCTGCGCGTCGCCGAACTGGCCAGCCAGGCGGGGATCCCCGCCGGGGTGTTCAACGTGGTCCCCGGCGGCGGCCGCGAGGCCGGCGAACCGCTGGGCCGCCACCCGGACGTGGCGATGGTCAGCTTCACCGGCTCCACCGCGACCGGCCGCCTGTTCCTCAAGTACGCCGCCGAGTCCAACCTCAAGCGGGTGGTACTGGAGTGCGGCGGCAAGAACCCGGCGGTGGTGATGAACGATGTCGAGGACCTCGACCTGGTGGCGCAACACGTGGTCAACGGCGCGTTCTGGAACATGGGCGAGAACTGCTCGGCGTCCTCGCGGCTGATCGTCCACGCCGAGGTCCGCGAGGCGCTGCTCGAACGCATCGGCGCGCAGCTCCGCGAGTGGCGCATGGGCGACCCGCTGGATCCGCGTAATCGCCTCGGCGCGCTGGTCAGCCCGGCGCACTTCGAGAAGGTCCGCGCGTACCTCGACCAGGCCAGGACGGAGCGGTTGGCGGTGCGCTTCGGCGGCGCCACCGAGGCTGGCATCTTCGTCGAGCCGACCGTGGTCGATGGCGTCTCGCCGCACAGCCGGCTGTTCCGCGAGGAAATCTTCGGCCCGCTGCTCTCGGTCACCTCTTTCGACGACATCGACGAAGCCATCGCCCTGGCCAACGACACCGTCTACGGCCTCGCCGCCTCGGCCTACACCGGCAGCCTGCGCCACGCACTGCGCCTGTCGCGGGAGATCCGCGCGGGGATCGTCACCGTCAACTGCTTCGGCGAGGGCGACGCCTCGACGCCCTTCGGCGGCTACAAGGAGTCAGGCTTCGGCGGTCGCGACAAGTCGGTCTGGGCACACGACCAGTACACAGAGTTGAAGACCATCTGGATCGACGCTTCCTGAAGCTGTCCGGCCCGCAAGGGCCGGCACTCCCGCCTGGCGGCGAGACCGGACAACCGGGCCGGACAGGCGACCAAGTGCAGACAACACCCATTCTGCATAACGTTCCGTCGCTATGCTGCTGCCTCCACCCTTCCCTTTTCCGCCAGGAACGACACGGAGACTCATCCATGACGGACAACCATATCGATGTACTGATCAACGGCTGCGGCATCGGCGGGGCGATGCTCGCCTACCTGCTCGGCCGCCAGGGCCACCGCGTGGTGGTAGTGGAGCAGGCACGGCGCGAACGCGCGATCAACGGCGCCGACCTGCTCAAGCCGGCCGGCATCCGGGTGGTCGAGGCGGCCGGGTTGTTGGCCGAGGTGACCCGTCGCGGTGGGCGGGTCCGCCATGAGCTGGAGGTCTATCACGACGGCGAGCTGCTTCGCTATTTCAACTATTCCAGCGTCGACGCGCGCGGCTATTTCATCCTCATGCCCTGCGAGTCGCTGCGCCGCCTGGTACTGGAAAAGATCGACGGCGAAGCGACCGTCGAGATGCTGTTCGAGACCCGCATCGAAGCGGTGCAGCGCGACGAGCGCCACGCGATCGACCAGGTGCGCCTGAACGACGGCCGCGTGCTGCGTCCGCGGGTGGTGGTGGGAGCCGACGGTATCGCCTCCTACGTGCGCCGCCGGCTGCTCGATATCGATGTGGAACGCCGCCCCTACCCGTCGCCGATGCTGGTCGGCACCTTCGCCCTGGCGCCCTGCGTGGCCGAGCGCAACCGCCTGTACGTGGACTCGCAGGGCGGGCTGGCCTACTTCTATCCGATCGGTTTCGACCGCGCGCGACTGGTGGTGAGCTTCCCCAGGGAGGAGGCGCGCGAGCTGATGGCCGACACCCGCGGCGAGTCGCTGCGCCGACGCTTGCAACGCTTCGTCGGCGACGAGAGCGCCGAGGCGATCGCCGCCGTCACCGGCACTTCGCGCTTCAAGGGCATCCCCATCGGCTACCTGAACCTGGACCGCTACTGGGCGGACAACGTGGCGATGCTCGGCGACGCCATCCACAACGTGCATCCGATCACCGGCCAGGGCATGAACCTGGCCATCGAGGACGCCAGCGCCCTGGCCGACGCCCTCGACCTGGCCTTGCGCGACGCCTGCGCGCTGGAGGATGCCCTGGCCGGCTACCAGGCCGAGCGCTTCCCGGTGAACCAGGCGATCGTCTCCTATGGCCATGCGCTGGCCACCAGCCTGGAGGATCGCCAGCGCTTCGCCGGGGTCTTCGACACCGCCCTGCAGGGCAGCAGCCGTACGCCGGAAGCCCTGGGCGGCGAGCGCTCCTACCAGCCGGTGCGGTCGCCGGCGCCGCTCGGCTGAACCCGCCAGCGCGGCCGGAGCGTAGCGTCCGGCCGCGCGCCTAGAGCAGGTCGCGGCGCAACTGCGGGAATACCTTGGCCACCTTGTTCAGCAGGTAGTCGCCGTACTCGCCGTGGAAAGCGTGGACGTTGGCCTGGTCCCAGCGACGGGCGCTGTCATCCTGTTCCGGCACCTCGGGCAGCCCTTCGATGGGCTGCACGCGGGCATGGAAGTTCGGATCGAAGAACAGCGGGAACGACAGGCGGTCGCGCCCCGAAGTGTTGCGTGCCACCCGGTGCGGCGTGCTGCGGTAGAGGCCGCCGGTCATGCGTTCGAGCATGTCTCCGAGGTTGCAGACGAACGAGCCCGGTATCGGCGGAGCCTCCAGCCAGCCCTGTGGGGTGCGCACCTGCAGGCCGCCGATGGCGTCCTGGTGGAGCAGCGTGAGCAGGCCGTAGTCGGTGTGTTCGCCGACGCCCCACTGCACGTCGAGGCCCTCCGGCACTGGCTGGCTCGGGTAATTGAACAGGCGGAAGAGGATCAGCGGATCGCCGGTATAGCGCGCGGCGAAGTAGTCGGCTTCCAGTCCCAGACCGAGGGCGATGCCCTCCATCAGCCGGTGGCCGACGCGGGTGGTTGCGTCCAGGTACTCCAGCAGCGTCTCGCGCAGGCCGGGCACCTCGGGGAACAGGTTGGCGCCATGCAGCGGCGTCCCGGCGCGCACTTCGGGATGCTCAGCGTCCAGTTCGCTGCCCAGGTACAAGCCTTCCTTCCAGTCCGGGCGGTTGGAGGTCAGTTCGCCGCCAAGAGGGAAATAGCCGCGCCAGGCGCGCCCGCCAAGCTCCATGCGCCAGCGCAGCTTGCTCGTCTCGTCGAGGGCGAAGAACTGCCGCGCCAGGCGCTCCAGGCGCTCGACCAGTTGCGCCTCGACGCCGTGCCCGACCACGTAGAAGAAGCCCTGCTCGCGGCAGGCGCGGTCGATTCGCATGGCGACCGACCGTCGCGCCGCCGGGTCGCTGCCGGCAAGGGCGGCGATATCGATGATCGGCAGACTCGGAGTGCTCATGGCGTTCCTCACAGGGGTTGGGCGAAGGGGGTGCGGATGTCGGCGAGGAACTTCCGCGCACGCGGGTGCTGCGGGCGGTTGAAGAAATCGTCGGGGCTGGCGCGCTCCAGCACCCGGCCGGCGTCCATGAACAGCACGCGGTCGGCGACGTCGTGGGCGAAGCCCATCTCATGCGTTACCACCACCATGGTCATGCCGTCGCGGGCCAGGTCGCGCATCACCAGCAGCACCTCGCCGACCATCTCCGGGTCGAGGGCGCTGGTCGGTTCGTCGAACAGCATCAGCGGCGGCTCCATCGCCAGCGCGCGGGCGATCGCCACGCG
>NZ_KV819935.1:52665-61131 GCF_001815235.1 Pseudomonas sp. HMSC065H01
GCGATCGCCACGCGCTGCTGCTGGCCGCCGGAAAGCCGCGCGGGGAACGCCGCCGCTTTGTCCGCCAGGCCGACCCGCTCCAGCAGCGCCATGGCCTGGCGGCGTGCCTCCGCGGGTTTCAGGCCGCGCAAACGGAGCGGCGCCAGGGTGCAGTTGTCCAGCACGTTCAGGTGCGGGAACAGATTGAACTGCTGGAACACGAAGCCGATGTGCGAGCGGAAGCGATTGAGGTCCAGGCCGGGAGCGTGGATGTCCTGGCCATCGATCAGGATGCGCCCGCCCTGGATCGGTTCCAGGCGGTTCAGGGTACGGATCAGGGTGGATTTTCCGGAGCCCGAGGGTCCGCAGACCACCACCACCTCACCGCGGCCGACCTGTTCGTCGACATCCGCCAGGGCGTGGTAGGCGCCGTACCATTTGTTGACCTTTTCCAGCCGGATCATCGGGCCTCCTTGGGATTGCCACGCTGCGCCTGGCGGCGTTCGAGCCAGAAGGCGAAACGCGACAGTCCGAAGCACAGGATGAAATAGGTGAGGCCGAGGATCAGGTAGACCTGGGTCGGCAGGGTGAATACCTGGGTATTGATCTGCGAGGCGATGAAGCTGACTTCGGCCAGGCCGATGATGTAGCCCAGGGAGGTCTCCTTGATCGTCGAGACGAATTGGTTGACCAACGACGGCAGCATGTTGCGCAGCGCCTGCGGGAGGATCACCAGGCGCATGCTCGCCAGGTAGCCCAGGCCGAGCGAACGCGCCGCCTCGAACTGGCCACGGTCGAGGCCCTGGATGCCGGCGCGGACGATCTCGGCCAGGTACACCGCGTCGAACAGCACAAGCGCCAGCAGCATGGTGGTGAACTGGTCGGTGCGCTGGCCGGTGAGGGTCGGCAGGAAGAAATAGGCCCAGAAGATCACCATCAGCAACGGCACCCCGCGCACCACGAAGACCAGCGCGGTGATCGGCCAGCGCAGCCAGCGCCAGGGGCTGACCCGCGCCAGGCCGAGCAGGATGCCCAGTGGCAGCGCCAGCAGCAGCGCCAGCGAGGCCAGGACCAGGGTCAGGGCCAGCCCGCCCAGCGGCCCGTTGGGGTACTGGCCGACGAGGAAGTACAGCCAGTAGCTATCGATCAGTTCCAGGGTGGTCATCGCCGTTCGACTCCCGGATAGCGCTGCTGGTACCAGGCGGCGGCGCCGGTGATCAGCAGCGATACGCTGAGATAGGCCGCGGTGGCGAAGGCAAAGGACTCGAAGCTGCGGAAGGTCGAACTCTCCACCTGGCCGGCCTGGTACATCAGCTCGGCGACGCCGATCACCGTGGCGATGCTGGTGTTCTTCCACAGGTTGAGGGTTTGCGAGATCAGCGGCGGTACGGTGATCCGCAAGGCCTGCGGGAGGATCACCAGGCGCATGCTCGCCAGGTAGCCGAAGCCCAGCGCGCGGGCGGCCTCCAGTTGCACCGTGGGCACCGCGCGGATGCCGCTGCGCATGTCCTCGCTCATGAACGCGGCGGTGTACAGGGTCAGCGCGACGATAGCGCTGGCGGCCTCGATGTTGCCGGCGTAGAGCCAGGCCTTGAGGTCCTCGGGTAGCCATTCCGGCGCGGCGAAGTACCAGAACAGCATGTGCGCCAGCAGCGGTACGTTGCGGATGCTCTCGACATAGGCGAAACCGAGCCATTGCAGGGCGCGGAACGGCGCCAGGCGCAGCAGCGCCACCAGCATCGCCAGCGGCACGGCGAAGACCAGGGTGACGGCGGCCAGCTTCAGCGACAGCAGCAGGCCGGCGACCAGCATCTCATGGTACTGGCCGCGCAGCAGCAGGGAGAAATCGAACTCGAACATGGGAAAGGCGCACGCTGTCCGCGAGGACTCACAGGGGACGGGCGGCGACGCGCATGGTCGCCGTCACGCAGAGACGTCAGGCGCTCACTCGGGGACCCGGTCGGAATCGATCTTGAAGTGGCGCTCGCTGAGGTTGGACTTGGTGCCCGGCCCGTACCACTTGAGGTACAGCTGCTCCGCCGCGCCGCTGCGCTCCAGGCCGGCGAGGGTCGAGTCGACCAGTTGCTTGAGTTGCGGATTGCCCTTGCGGAAGGCGATGGCCAGGGCCTCGGTACTCAGGTTCTCCGGCAGGATGGCGTAGCCGCCGGCCGCCGCGCCGAGCTTGCCGAAATCGTTGACCAGTGCCGACTCGTCGTCGACGAAGGCCTGACCCTTGCCCTGCTGCAACGCCAGCAGCGCCTGCTGGCTGGTCTCGAAGGTGACCACCTGGGCGTTGGGCAGCGCCTTGCGGATGTTCGGCTCCTGGGTGCCGCCCTTGACCGTCAGCACCTTCTTGCCGTCGAGGTCATGCAGCGAGGCGAAGCCGGCGTTCTTCTTCACCAGGGCCTTCTGCCCGGTGACGATGATCGAATAGGAGAAATCCACCAGCGCCTCGCGCTCCTTGTTGTGGGTCAGCGAGGCGGCGAGCAGGTCCACGTGGCCCTGCTGCAACTCCGGGATACGCGCCGCCACGGAAATCTGCTTGAACACCGGCTTGACCCCGATGGCCTTGGCGATCTCGGTACCAAGATCGACCTCGTAGCCGATGATCTGACGGGTCTTCGGGTCGATGAAGCTGTTCGGCTCGTCGGTGCCAAGGGTGCCGATGACGATCTCGCCCTTTTTGCGGATGTCGGCCAGGTCGTCGGCATGGGCAGCGCTGCCGATCAGGGTGAACACAGCCGCCACGGCTGCGCCAAGCAGGCGAATCTTCATGATGGGTATCTCGCGGAGGAATGGGGTTCGACGTCGGGCGCCGGGTGGGCCGCAGTCTATTAATAACCAAACATCCGGTGAAATATGGTTTTCATATAACCATATGAGATATCAAACTATGCCACTTCCCGCCCTGCCAGGGCCCGCGCGCGCTCAGGTGCCCTCGCGCAAGCGCAGCGGGTCCACCAGCCCGGCGGCGATGGCCATGCCCACCAGCTCCGGCAGGGTCTGGGCCTGCATGCGCTTCATCACCCGCGCGCGGTAGAGGTCGACGGTCTTCACGCTGACTTCCAGTTGCTCGGCCACCTCGCGGCTGGTATGGCCGCGCACCAGCGGCAAGAGCACGTCGCGCTCGCGCGGGGTGAGGCTGTCCAGGCGTTCGCGCAACCCGGCGTCGAGATCGCGGTGCCGGCGCCGACGGGCGTGGCGATCGAGGGCCTGCTGCACGCTGTCGAGCAGCAATTGTTCGTTGTAGGGTTTCTCGATGAAATCCACCGCACCGGCCTTGAAGGCGCGCACCACGATGGGCACGTCGGCATGGCCGCTGACGAAGATCACCGGCAGGTCGATGCCGCGCGCCAGCAGTTCGTCCTGCACGTTCAGCCCGCCCATGCCGGGCATCCGCACGTCGAGCAGGACGCAGGCATGGCGGCCGCCCTCGCAGGCATCGAGGAAGTCCCGACCCTGGGTGAAGGGCCGTGCCTTGAGGCCGACCGATTCCAGCAGCCAGACCGTCGATTCGAGCATGCCCTGGTCGTCGTCGACCACGTAGACCAGCGCTTCGTCAGGCATAGCCATCGTTACCCTCCCGTGGCGCCGGCGGCGAGCGGCAGCCGGCAGTTCATGAGCAACCCGCCATCCGCCGGCAGCTCGGCTTCGAGGGTGCCGCCGAAGCCCTCGACGATGCTGCGGCTCATCGACAGGCCCAGGCCCAGCCCTTCCGGCTTGCTGGTGTGGAACGGCGTGAAAATGTGTTCCAGCTGATCCGCCGGCACTCCCGGTCCCTGGTCGCGAACCCACAGGCAGAGCAGCCCGCCGGGCTCGACGCGGCTACCGATGACGACCCGCGACGGCGAGCCGGGATGCGCCTCGCGGTTGGCTTCGATGGCGTTGCGCAGCAGATTGAGGAACACCTGTTCGAGCAGCACGCGGTCGGCATACAGCGGCGGCGGATTGTCGGTCATCGCCTCTTCCACCGCCACTTGCCAGTGCCCGGCTTCCCACGCGCAGAGGCCGATGGCCTCGCGTGCCACCTGGTTGAGGTCGAGCGCCTGCAGGCGCCGCTGGCCCTTGCGCAGGAAGGCGCGCAGGCGCTTGATCACCTCCGCCGCGTGGCCGGCGTGCTCGCCGATCCGCGCCAGCCCCTCGGCCACCCGCCCGGCGGCCTCGGGCTGGCTGCCGAGGACGGCCAGGTAACGCTGGCTGGCGCTGGCGTAGTTCATCACCGCCGCCAGCGGCTGGTTGATCTCGTGGGCGATGCCCGAGGCCAGTTCGCCGAGAGTGACCAGCCGCGCAGTGTGCGCCAGTTCGTCCTGGTGACGGCGCTGCTGGGCCTCGCGCAGTTCGCGTTCGGTCATGTCGCGGGCCACCAGCGAGTAATAGCGCTCCTCGCCGCGGCCGCGATGGGCCAGCAACACCAGCGAGACTGGCAGCGACGGACGTCCGTCCTGCGGTTGCAGGCGCCCCTCGCGGCTCCAAACGCCGCCATCGCGCGCCTGTCGCCAACCCTCTTCGGCCAGCCGCGCCGGAGTGTCGCCGGCCAGCAGGCGTTCCAGCGCCGGCGCCTCCTGCCCGTCGGCGATGCCGAGGGCGGCACGTGCCGAAGGATTGAGGTAGGTGACGCGGCCGCCATGCTCGACGAACAGCACCAGGTCGGTGTTCGCCTCGACCACTTCGGCCAGGCGCCGGCGGTTCTCCTCCGCCTCGACCCGCCGGGTGACATCGCGGGACACGCTGACCACCTCCACCACCGCCCCGGTGTAGGTCTCGCGGATCGCCCGGCTGGCGGTCTCGAACCAGCGGTAGCGGCCGTCGCGGTGGCGGATACGGTAGGTGATGGTCAGGTAGCCGTCCTGCTCCAGCGCTTCGCGCGCGCGCAGCGCCACCTGGCCGCGGTCCTGGGGGTGGAACAACGCCTGCGCCGGACGCCCGCGCAGTTCCTCCGGCCAGTAGCCGAGCAGGGTCCAGGAAGCCGGCGAGGCGTCGAGGAAAATGCCGTCGAGGGTATGCCGGGAAATCAGGTCGGTGGTGTTCTCGGTGATCAGCCGGTACAGCCGGCTGGCCCGCGCCGCCTCGCGCTCGCCGCGCAGGCTGGCGGTGGCGTCGCGGCAGCGCGCCAGCACCCGGGCCTCGGCGCTGTCGGGAATGAACTGCCAGAGCAGGATGCGTCCGTCGCACTCCGCCTCCACCTCGCCGAGGGCCCGCGCCTGCCCCAGGCTGGCGCGCACCAGTTGCCCATGGTTGGCCGGGAGGTAAGCGCGCCAGGCCTCGCGCGGCCGCTCGCCAAGCAAGGCAAGGAAGGCCTGGTTGAATTCCACCGCCTGCGCCTCGCCGTCGAGCAGCAGCGCCGGCTGCGGGTCGGCCGCGAGGAACGGCGCAGCGCGGGTGACGCCACGGGCGGCGGCGAGCAACGGTGCGAGGAGCAGGCCGAGCCAGTCCAGCGCAGCGCTCTGCGGCGTATCGCTGGCCACCAGCAGCAGGCCTTCGTCGCCGGCCTGCAGGTCGAGGGCGAAGGCCATGCCATGCTCCACGCCGGCACGCCGCAAGCGCGCGCCGAGCCAGGAGGCGGAACGCCGCAATTCGTCCAGAGCCAGCCGGCCGTCGCGCACCAGCCGCTCGCGCAACGCCAGGTCGCTGGCCCGGTTCGGCTCGCCGGCGCCCGGCGGCAGCGCCGGCGACGGCGGCACCGGGGTATAGGTCTGCGCCTGCGGCTGCCAGGCCAGGTACCAGGCCTGGCGCGTGCCCGGATGTTCGAGCAGCAAACGGCGCAGCGCACCGACCCGCTCGACCAGCGGCGCGCCCTCGCGCAGCAGGCGCAGGAGGCTGTTGAGTGCAGGCGAAGCGGGAAGCGGACTCATGGGCGGAAGATGATCCTGGGAACTTATATGGTATTTATACTATAAGCTTATGGTTTAACTTCCATATATTTTTCATCGTTGCTATAAATCGCCCCAACCCAAGGAGCGCTTCGCCTGGTCCTTGGAAGCTGTTCACGATCTGCCGAGCCAGAGAAACCAGCCGTTTTCGACGCAGTCTCTCCGCGCGCGGCAGATCGTGACCCTTACCCAGAACAGAGCTAACAATCAGCCACGGGGTACTCTTCATGTCGATCTTCGAACAGGGTCTCGCGCCCGCCGCCGTCAACCACATCGCCCTGACGCCGCTGAGCTTCATCGAGCGCACCGCCAGCGTCTATCCGCACTACCCCGCGGTGATCCACGGCAACATCCGCCGCGACTGGGCGCAGACCTACCAACGCTGCCGACGCCTGGCCTCGGCCCTGGCCGGGCGCGGCATCGGCCAGGGCGACACGGTGGCGGTGATGCTGCCGAACATCCCCGAGATGCTCGAGGCGCACTATGGCGTGCCGATGATCGGCGCGGTGCTGAACACCCTCAACGTACGCCTCGACGCCGAAGCCATCGCCTTCATGCTGCAACACGGCGAAGCCAAGGTGCTGATCACCGACTACGAATTCCACGAGGTGATCCATGCCGCCATCGGTATGCTCGACCACCCGCCGCTGGTGGTCGACGTCAACGACCCCGAGTATGGCGAAGGCCGCCCGGTTGGCGAACTGGACTACGAGGCGCTGCTCGCCGAGGGCGACCCGCAGTTCGCCTGGGAATGGCCCCGGGACGAGTGGCAGGCGATCTCGCTGAACTACACCTCGGGCACCACCGGCAACCCCAAGGGCGTGGTCTACCATCACCGCGGCGCCTACCTGAACGCGCTGGGCAACCAGATGACCTGGTCCATGGGCCAGCACCCGGTGTACCTCTGGACCCTGCCGATGTTCCACTGCAACGGCTGGTGCTATCCGTGGACGGTGACCGCGCTGGCCGGCGTCCACGTCTGCCTGCGGCGGGTCGATCCGCAAAAGGTCCTCACCCTGATCCGCGAGCACCAGGTCAGCCACCTGTGCGGCGCGCCCATCGTGCTCAACGCCCTGATCAACATGCCCGACTCGGCCAAGGCCGCCATCGACCACCCGGTGCATGCCATGGTCGCCGGCGCCGCGCCACCGGCCAAGGTGATCGGCGCGGTGGAAGAGATGGGCATCCGCGTCACCCATGTCTACGGCCTCACCGAGGTCTACGGCCCGGTCACGGTCTGCGCCTGGCACGGCGAGTGGGACGACCTGCCGCTGGAGCGACGCGCCGCGATCAAGTCGCGCCAGGGCGTGCGCTACCCGACCCTCGAAGGGGTGATGGTGGCCGACCCGAAGACCCTCGAGCCGGTGCCGCGCGACGGCCAGTCCATCGGCGAGATATTCATGCGCGGCAATACCGTGATGAAGGGCTACCTGAAGAATCCCAGCGCCACCGAGGAAGCCTTCGCCGGCGGCTGGTTCCATACCGGCGACCTGGCGGTCTGCCATCCGGACGGCTACATCGAGATCCGCGACCGGCTCAAGGACATCATCATCTCCGGCGGCGAAAACATCTCCACCATCGAACTGGAGGGCGTGCTCTACCGCCACCCGGCGGTGCTGGAGGCGGCGGTGGTGGCGCGGCCCGACGAAAAGTGGGGGGAAACGCCCTGTGCGTTCATTACCCTGAAGAGCGATCATCAGGGGCTCGCCGAGAGCGAGATCGTCGCGTTCTGTCGCGAACACCTGGCCGCGTTCAAGATTCCGCGTACCGTGGTGTTCTCGGAACTGCCGAAGACCTCCACCGGCAAGATCCAGAAATACGTGCTGCGCGAGTGGGCCGCCGCCCTCTGAGCGCCGCCAGCCGAATTGCCCGTGCAGCGGCCGTGCCACGGCGGCCGTAGGCAGGATGCGCACGGGCAACCCTGTACCTGCGGCCGTCCCGCCGGCCGTTCACCGACGAGGTGTGCAATGCCTGAATACAACGCCCCGCTGCGCGACATGCGCTTCCTGCTCAACGACGTGTTCGACGCCCCCGCCCTGTGGCAGCGCCTGCCGCGACTGGCCGAGCGGATCGACGCCGACACCGCCGACGCCATCCTCGAGGAAGCGGCCAAGGTCACCGGCGGCCTGCTCGCGCCGCTCAACCGCAGTGGCGACGAAGAAGGCGCGCAGTGGCAGGACGGCGCCGTGCGCACCCCGGCCGGCTTCCGCGAGGCCTACGCGACCTACGCCGAGGGCGGCTGGGTCGGCCTCACCGGCAATCCGGCCCATGGCGGCATGGGCATGCCGAAGATGCTGGCAGTGCAGTTCGAGGAGATGATGTACGCGGCCAACGCCAGCTTCAGCCTCTACTCGACCCTTTCCGCCGGCGCCTGCCTGGCCCTCGATGCGCACGGCAGCGAGGAGCTGAAGAACAGGTACCTGCCGAACATGTACGCCGGCACCTGGGCCGGCTCCATGTGCCTGACCGAACCGCACGCCGGCACCGACCTGGGCATCATCCGCACCAAGGCCGAGCCGCAGGCCGACGGTTCATACAGGATCAGCGGGACGAAGATCTTCATCACCGGCGGCGAGCAGGACCTCACCGAGAACATCATCCACCTGGTGCTGGCCAA
>NZ_KV819935.1:61231-61634 GCF_001815235.1 Pseudomonas sp. HMSC065H01
ATCCACCTGGTGCTGGCCAAGCTGCCCGACGCGCCGGCCGGTTCGCGCGGCATCTCGCTGTTCCTGGTGCCGAAGTTCCTGGTCGGCGACGACGGCGCGCTCGGCGCACGCAACGCGGTGCACTGCGGCTCCATCGAGCACAAGATGGGGATCAAGGCCTCGGCCACCTGCGTGATGAACTTCGACGGCGCCAGTGGCTGGCTGGTCGGCGAAGTCAACAAGGGCCTGGCGGCGATGTTCACCATGATGAACTACGAGCGCCTGTCCATCGGCATCCAGGGCATCGGCTGCGCCGAGATGTCCTACCAGAGCGCCGTCGCCTACGCCCGCGAGCGCCTGCAAAGCCGCGCGCCGACCGGCCCGGTGGCCAGGGACAAGGCCGCCGACCCGATCATCGTGCACC
>NZ_KV819935.1:61734-76617 GCF_001815235.1 Pseudomonas sp. HMSC065H01
GCCGACCCGATCATCGTGCACCCCGACGTGCGCCGCATGCTGCTCACCATGAAGGCGCTGACCGAGGGCGGCCGCGCCTTTTCCACCTATGTCGGGCAGCAGCTCGACCTGGCCAAGTACGCCGAGGACCAGGAAGAACGCAGCCAGGCCGAAGCCCTGGTGGCCCTGTTGACCCCGGTGGCCAAGGCCTTCTTCACCGATACCGGCCTGGAGAGCTGCGTGCTCGGCCAGCAGGTGTTCGGCGGCCACGGCTACATCCGCGAATGGGGCCAGGAGCAACTGGTGCGCGACGTACGCATCGCGCAGATCTACGAAGGCACCAACGGCATCCAGGCGCTCGACCTGATGGGCCGCAAGGTGGTCGCCAACGGCGGGCTGTTCCTCTCCATCTTCAGCCGCGAGGTGCGAGCCTTCGCCGCCGGCGCCAACGCCGAACTGGCGGAGTTCGTCACCCCGCTGCTGACCGCCCTGGACCTGCTGGACAACCTCACCCAGGGCATCGTCGCCCGCGCCGGCAACGACCCGCGCGAGATCGGCGCAGCCTCGGTGGAATACCTGCATCTGTTCGGCTATACCGCCTACGCCTACCTCTGGGCGCGCATGGCCGCCGCCGCGCTGCGCCAGCGCGAGGCCGACCCGGCGTTCCACGACGGCAAGCTGGCCACCGCGCGCTTCTACTTCGCCCGCATCCTGCCCCGCGTGCACTCCCTCGCCGCCGCCGTCGAAGCCGGCAGCGAAAGCCTGTACGGCCTGGAGGCGGAACAGTTCTGAAGCTTCCGTCGCGCGGCCCGTGGGCCGCGTGTTTTTTCCGGGACAGCATGCAACGCGCTGTCCGCCGACAGCCCGCGATAACGGCGGATAACCGCGAAGCGGTTATTCGCCCTACGACGCCCGGGAAGCCGGCCAGGCATTCTTGAAAAACGACGCAACCGCCGGTTATTCGCTAGACCAGGAACAAGGACATATCCATGCGAACCCTCACCACCCTCCTCGGCAACAGCCAGAAACTCGACGGCGGCGCCATGTTCGGCAATGCCCCGCGCGCGCTCTGGTCACGCTGGATGCAGCCCGATGCGGAGAACCGCATCGACCTCGGCTGCCGTGCCCTGCTGGTACGCGACGGCGAGCGCAACGTACTGGTGGAGACCGGCATCGGCGCGTTCTTCCCGCCCGCCCTGCGCCAGCGCTACGGCGTCCAGGAAGAGCGCCACGTACTGCTCGACAGCCTCGCCGCGGTCGGCCTGGACGACGCCGACATCGACGTGGTGCTGCTCACCCACCTGCACTTCGACCACGCCGGCGGCCTGCTCGCCGCCTGGGAAGAAGGCCAGCCGGCGCGCCTGCTGTTCCCCAACGCGCATTTCGTCAGCGGCCGCCGCCACTGGCAGCGCGCGCGCCAGCCGCACCCGCGCGACCGAGCCTCGTTCGTGCCGGAACTGCTCGACCTGCTGCAGGCCAGCGGACGCCTGGAGCTGCTCGACGACGGCGAGCGCTCGGCGCATCTGGGCGAGGGCTGGCGTTTCCATTTCAGCGAAGGCCATACCCCGGGCCAGATGCTCCCGGAGATCGCCATGCCCGACGGCCCGGTGGTATTCAGCGGCGACCTGATCCCCGGCGCACCCTGGGTACACCTACCGCTGACCATGGGCTACGACCGCTTCCCGGAAGGCCTGATCGAGGAAAAGGAACGCCTGCTGGACAGCCTCATCGCCCGCAACGGCCGACTGGTCTTCACCCATGATCCGTGCGTCGCCATGGGCCGGGTGCGACGCGACGAACAGGAGCGCTACAGCCTCTACGACACCCTCGAGCGGGTCGAGAACCTCGAGGCCTGAGCGAAAGGCGCGGCCCGCCCCGGCGGCGGGCCGCGGGAATCAGGAACGCGCCTTGCGCGCGCCCTTGCAGCGCTCGATGCCGAGCCGGCAGATCCGCTCGCAGAGTTCGGCGAAACCGATCCCGGCCGCCGCCGCGGCCTGCGGCAGCAGGCTGGTGGCGGTCATGCCCGGCAGGGTATTGACCTCCAGGCACCAGAGCCGGCCCTGTTCGTCGAGGCGGAAGTCGGTGCGGCTGTAGCCGCTCAGCTTCAGCGCCCGGTGTACCTTCAGCGCCAGACGCTGGGCCTCGGCGGCGATCGCCGGCGGCAGGTCGGCGGGAAACACCTCGCGCACCGCGCCGGCCTGGTACTTGTGCTCGTAGTCGAAGACCTCCTGGCCGCCGAGGAGAATCTCGCCCACCGGCAGCGCCTGGTCGTCGAGCACCCCGACGGTGACCTCGCGGCCGGCGACGAAGCGCTCCAGCATCACCTCGTCGCCATAGCGCCCGGCCAGCTCGATGGCCGGCTGCAATTCGGCCTGGGAATGCACGATGGACAGCCCCACGGTGGAGCCCTGGCTGTTCGGCTTGACCACCAGGGGGAAGCCCAGTTGCTCGCGCACCGCCTCTTCCGAGGCCGGCGCCATCAGCCAACTGGCGGTCTCCACCCCGGCGGCGAGGAACAGGCGCTTGGCCACGTCCTTGTCCATCGCCATGGCGCTGGCCAGGTGGCCGCTGCCGGTATAGGCGAAACCACCGGCATCCAGCAGCGCCTGCAGGGTGCCGTCCTCGCCGGTGCCGCCGTGCAGGGCGAGGAAGAACACGTCGACCCCAGCCAGTTCGCCGGCGCTCAGCAGGCTCTGCTTGCCGCTGCGGATGATCGCCAGCGAGTCGGAGTCCGGCGGGACCTCCTTGACCTTGCTCGCCAGCAGGCGGCGCTCTTCCTCCGCGCCGAGCAGGCCGCTGGCGGTATCCACCGCCAGCACCTGGTGGCCGGCGCTGCGCAACGCCTGGATCACCTGCGCGCCGCTGGCGATGGAGACGTCCCGTTCCTCACTGCTGCCGCCGAAGAGAACGGCGACCTTCAACTTGTCCTGTCCCATGTTCCACCTGTCGTTCCAGTGCTGGAGGCAGAAAAGCACAACACAGGGGTAACTGAACAGAGACAGTCATCGTCGCGCGCAGCGAACGGCCTCCCTCAGCCGCGCAGTTCCTCGACCAGCGTGCGCAGCAGTTCGGCGGCCGGCAGCTCCCGCGCCAGCGCCGCGCCCTGGCCGGCCCACTGGGCGGCGAAATCATGGTTGCCGCGAGCCAGAGCGGCGGTCTGCAACGCTTTGGTCGCGTCGTAGACGAACGGATAGTCCGGCAAGGGCGGCACTCCAGGCGCGGCGGCATCGAAGAACATCCGGTTGGGCAGGCCGCGGGCGCTGCGCCCGGACATGGTCACGGTCAGCGCGGTGCGCGCCGCGCGCGGCCCCTTCAGCGCCTCGCGGTAGGCGGCGTTGGCCGAGGACTCCGGACAGAGGACGAAGGCGGTGCCCATCTGCACGGCGCTCGCGCCCAGCTCCAGGGCGGCGCGGATGCCCCGTCCGTCCATGATCCCGCCGGCAGCCACCACCGGTAGCGAACCGCGCGCCGCCAGCAGGCGGACCAGCGCCAGGGTGCCGATGGCGGCGTCGCCGCGCTCCGGCTCGAACACCCCGCGATGGCCACCGGCCTCGATGCCCTGGGCGACCACCGCATCGGCGCCGGCGGCCTCCACCAGGGCTGCTTCCTCCGGCGTGGTGGCACAGACCAGTACGCGGATGCCCGCCGCCTGCAACGCGCGAACCTGGTCGCGGGGCGGCGCGCCGAAATGGAAGCTGACCGCCGCCGGCCGCTCTTCCAGCAGCATCGGCAGCAGGGTCGGGTCTTCGAGGAAACTCAGGTAGATGTTGTTCAGGCGCGCCGGCGGCTCGGCGCCGAACTCGGCGAACAGCGGCTTCAGGTAGTCCAGCCAGGCGCGCTCGCGGGCCGGGTCGGCCTGCCCCGGGCGGTGGCAGAACAGGTTGACGTTGAACGGCTTGTCGGTCAGCCCGCGCACCTCGCGGATCAGCGCCCGGCCCTTCTCGGCGGCGCTACCGGTGATGGCGATCGAACCGAGCCCGCCGGCGTTGGATACGGCGGCGGCCAGCGCCGGCGTGGAGACGCCGAGCATGGGTGCCTGGATGATCGGCTGCTGGATGCCGAGCAGGCGCGTGAAGCGGTCAGTCATGGCGATTCCCTCTCCCGGTCGGACGACACCGCGTCGGCCGACGCTTGACCAATATATCTTCATAAAAGAATATTTTTAACAATTCATTCTCATAAAGAGATATATCGATGGACCTTTCCTCCCTCGAAATCTTCCGCGCGGTCGCCCACGAGGCCAGCGTCACCCGCGCCGCTCAGCAGTTGCAGCGAGCGCAGTCGAACGTCACCACGCGGATCCGCCAGCTCGAGGAGGACCTGGGCGTCGAACTGTTCCTGCGCGACGGCAAGCGCATGAGCCTGACCGAACGCGGCAGCGAATTCCTCGCCTACGCCGAGCAGTTGCTGGCTCTCGCCGACGAGGCGCGTCAGTCGATGCATCCCGCCGAGCCCGGCGGGCGCCTGCGCCTGGGCAGCATGGAAAGCACCGCGGCCAGCCGCCTGCCGGCGCTGCTGGCGAGCTATCACAAGGCCTGTCCGCGGGTCGCCCTGGAAGTCTCCACCGGCACCAGTCGCGCGTTGTTCGATGGGGTGCGGGCGCGGCGCCTGGACTGCGCGCTGGTGGCCGCCGGCCCGGGCTGGGCCGGCGAACTCGATGGCAGCGGCCTGCGCGGCGAGCCGCTGTTCCGCGAGGAACTGCTGATGATCCTGCCGGCCGAACACCCGCCGGTCCACGACGTCGCCGAGGTGCGCCTGCGCACCCTGGCCGGCTTCGCCCGTGGCTGCACCTACCGGCAACTGGCCGAGGACAGCCTGGGCACGCCGCTGACGGTGCAGGAAGTCGGCTCCTACCATGCGATCCTCGCCTGCGTCGCCGCCGGCGCCTGTGTCGGCGTGCTGCCGCGCTCGGTGCTGCAACTGCTCGGCACGCCGCCGCTGCGCAGCCTGCCCCTTGCCGAAGTAGACACCTGGCTGGTCTGGCGCGAAGGCTACGCGACCGCCGCCTTCGAACGCTGGCGCGGCGTGCTGGGCCAGGCCGGCGACTGAGCGGCCAGGGGCGAACCCAACGGCCTGGCTCCGGTCCAACCCCGAGCCATCAGAACAATAGCGAGCCAAGGAGTTGCCCATGAGAAGACTGCCCACCCTCTGCCTGCTGGCCCTCGCGCCGCTCACCGGCGTGGCGCCCCAGGCCCAGGCCGCCAGCCTCTACAACCTGCTGGTGGGGACCTATACCGAAGGCTCCAGCGAAGGCATCCAGGTATACCGCTTCGACGGCGCCGACGGCTCGGTGAAAGGCCCGCTGCGCGTGGCCCATACCAGCAACCCCTCGTACCTGACCTTCGCCCCGGACCAACGCACTCTGTTCGTGGTCAACGAGAACGGACGGGGCGGCAAGGGCGATACCGTCGGTCGCGCCACGTCCTACCGTTTCGATCCGATCAGCGGCCGCCTGCAACAGATCAGCCAGGTCCAGACCCTCGGCGATCATCCGACCTACAGCAGCCTCAGCCACGACGGTCGCTACCTGTTCGTCGCCAACTACTCGGTACAGCCGGAAGGCTCGGTGGCGGTACTGCCGGTGCGCGCGGACGGCTCGCTGGCGCCGGTGGTGCAGGTGGAGTCGCACCAGGCCAGCAAGGTGCATCCGCGCCAGGTTTCCGGTCATGTGCACTCGGTGGTGTCCTCGCCCGACGGCCAGTACCTGTTCGCCCCCGACCTCGGCGCCGACAAGGTATTCGTCTACCGCTACGCCCCGGAACAGGCCGAACGTCCGCTGCAGGCGGCCGATCCGGCATTCGTCCCGACCCCGCCCGGCAGCGGCCCGCGCCATCTGATCTTCAGCGCCGACGGGCGTTTCGCCTACCTGACCCTGGAACTGAGCGGCCAGGTGATGGTGTTCGCCCATGAGGGCAATGGCCGCCTGCGTCAGTTGCAGACCCACGACCTGGCGCCTGCCGGCTTCCAGGGCAAAGTCGGCGCCGGCGCCCTGCACCTGTCCGCCGACGGCCGCTTCCTCGGCGTGCTCAATCGCGGCGACGACAACCAACTGGTGACCTTCGCCGTCGACCCGGCCAGCGGCCAGTTGCGTTTCGTCGAACGGCGCTCGGTGGAAGGCACCGAGCCGCGCGAATTCGCCTTCTCGCCCGGCGGGCGCTTCGTCCTCGTGGCCAACCAGAACAGCGACCAGTTGCGGGTGTTCGCCCGCGATCCGCAGAGCGGCCAGGTGGGCAAGACGCTGCAAAGCGTCGAGGTGGGGTCGCCGAGCGATCTGCGCTTCGTGGCGGTGCCGTGACCTTGCACTCGGCCATCCGCCGATACGCCGCTGGGCCGGCGGATCGGCGCTAAGCGGTCATCCGCACCACGGAGCCAGACCCGAAGCCCGCCCTGGCTCCAAGGCCCACAGGCATGGAGCTTCCGCCCACATACGGCAAGTCCTGTAGGGCGAATAACGCGAGGGGCGTTATCCGCCGCTGTCCCGGAGAACCGGCGGATAACCGCAAGCGGTTATTCGCCCTACGGAACCAGGATCCGCCACGTAGAGGTTTGCCATGCTTGCCCTCCAGACGATGGGGTAGCTAACTCGCCCCGGCAGGAGGTCGAATCGTCGCGCAGCGGGTCGAGCGACAGTGATGCCGCGAAGGCGTCTCGCTCCAGGGGGAACCGTCGCGACGGGTTGCCCGCAAGCTACACCCAGGCCCTCCCCCAATAGTCCCCGCGACCAATCGTCAGCCCCTCATCCCACCGTCCCGCGACACCAACGAATCCACCTGCAACCCACGCCCAGCAAGGCCTATAGCGCTAATCACAGACGCCCTTGACCTCAACTTAACTTGAGGTTTTATAGTCCCCGCTGCGGTCATACCGCCCCGTTTCCCCAGGACCACGAACCGCCCCCACGGCCGCTTCGCGGCGCCGGATGGCGACCAGCACAAGGAACGACCCATGCAGCGCTTCATCGATAACTCGCTCGAAAGCAACTGGCTCTGGCTGACCGCCCGGATCTGCCTGGCCCTGATGTTCGTCGCCTCGGGACTGGCGAAGCTGTTCGACTATCAGGCCAGCCTGGAGGAAATGCGCGCCGCCGGCCTGGAGCCGGCCTGGCTGTTCAACATCGCCACCGCCGTGACCCTGCTGGCCGGCTCCGCGCTGGTCCTGCTGGACCGCAAGCTATGGCTCGGCGCCGGGGCGCTGGCGGTGTTCCTGCTGCTGACCATCCTCATCGTCCACACCTTCTGGAGCAAGACCGGCGTCGAAGCCAAGCTGGCGATGTTCTTCGCCCTCGAACACATCGCGGTGATCGGCGGCCTGATCGCCACGGCCATCGCCAGCGCGCAACGCCAGCGGCTGCGCCAGGACGTCTCCGTGGCCGCCACCTACCAGAAGGCCTGAGGCGATCATGCAGAAACCCGTCCTGATCGCCAGTGCCGCGCTCATCTGCGCGGCGGTTATCGGCATCGCCGTCTACGCCACCGGCTCGGCGAAGAAAGACGCCGGCGGTTTCGCCGGCTACCCGCCGGTAAAGGTCGCCCTCGCCTCGGTGGAGCGGCGGGTGGTGCCGCGCGTCTTCGATGGCGTCGGCGAGCTGGAGGCCGGTCGCCAGGTCCAGGTGGCCGCCGAAGCGGCAGGACGGATCACCCGCATCGCCTTCGAATCGGGCCAGCAGGTGCAGCAAGGGCAGTTGCTGGTGCAACTCAACGACGCGGTGGAACAGGCCGAGCTGATCCGTCTCAAGGCGCAGTTGCGCAATGCCGAGATCCTCCATGCCCGTGCGCGCAAGCTGGTAGAGCGCAACGTCGCCTCGCAGGAACAGCTGGACAACGCCGTCGCCGCCCGCGACATGGCGCTCGGCGCGGTGCGCCAGACCCAGGCGCTGATCGACCAGAAGGCGATCCGCGCGCCCTTCTCCGGCCAGCTCGGCATCCGCCGCGTGCACCTCGGCCAGTACCTCGGCGTCGCCGAGCCGGTGGCCAGCCTGGTGGATGCGCGGACCCTGAAAAGCAATTTCTCCCTGGACGAAAGCACCAGTCCCGAGCTGAAGCTCGGCCAGCCCCTCGAGGTCCTGGTCGACGCCTATCCGGGGCGCAGCTTCCCGGCGCGCATCAGCGCCATCGACCCGCTGATCGGCAAGTCGCGCACGGTGCAGGTCCAGGCCTTGCTGGACAACCCCGAAGGCCTGCTCGCCGCCGGCATGTTCGCCAGCATCCGGGTCTCGCGCAAAGCCGACGCGCCGTCGCTGAGCGTGCCGGAAACCGCAGTCACCTACACCGCCTACGGCGACACCGTGTTCGTCGCCCACCAGGACGGCGACCGGCCGCTCAGCGCCAAGCGCGTCTCGGTGCGGATCGGCGAGCGCTGGGACGGTCGCGTGGAAATCCTCCAGGGCCTCGCCGAGGGCGACCGGGTAGTGACTTCCGGACAGATCAACCTGAGCGACGGGATGGCCGTGGAACCGGTCAAGGAAGACACCCTGAGCAGCGCCGCGCCCCCCGTGCCGGTCGCAGGCCGCTGAAGGAACCCCGCGATGACCTTTACCGACCTGTTCGTCCGCCGGCCGGTGCTGGCGCTGGTGGTCAGCACGCTGATCCTGCTGCTCGGCCTGTTCTCCCTGGGCAAGCTGCCGATCCGCCAGTACCCGCTGCTGGAAAGCTCGACCATCACCGTCACCACCGAGTACCCCGGCGCCTCCGCCGATCTCATGCAAGGCTTCGTCACCCAGCCGATCGCCCAGGCGGTGTCGTCGGTGGAGGGCATCGACTACCTTTCCTCGACCTCGGTGCAGGGGCGTAGCGTGGTGACCATCCGCATGCTGCTCAACCGCGATTCGACCCAGGCGATGACCGAGACCATGGCCAAGGTCAACTCGGTGCGCTACAAGCTGCCCGAGCGTGCCTACGACTCGGTGATCGAACGCTCTTCCGGCGAGACCACCGCGGTAGCCTACGTCGGCTTTTCCAGCAAGACCCTGCCGATCCCGGCGTTGACCGACTACCTGTCGCGGGTGGTCGAGCCGATGTTCTCTTCCATCGACGGCGTGGCCAAGGTCCAGACCTTTGGCGGCCAGCGCCTGGCCATGCGCCTCTGGCTCGACGCCGACCGCCTCGCCGGGCGCGGCCTGACCGCCTCCGACGTGGCCGAGGCGATCCGCCGCAACAACTACCAGGCGGCGCCGGGGATGGTGAAGGGGCAGTACGTGCTGTCCAACGTGCGGGTCAACACCGACCTGACCAACGTCGACGACTTCCGCGAGATGGTCATCCGCAACGATGGCAACGGCCTGGTGCGCCTGCGCGACGTCGGTACCGTCGAACTGGGCGCCGCGGCCACCGAGACCAGCGCACTGATGGACGGCGACCCGGCGGTGCACCTGGGGTTGTTCCCGACGCCCACCGGCAACCCGCTGGTGATCGTCGACGGCATCCGCAAGCTGCTGCCGGAGATCCAGAAGACCCTGCCGCCGGATGTCCGCGTCGACCTCGCCTACGAGACTTCGCGCTTCATCCAGGCCTCCATCGACGAGGTGGTGCGGACCCTGGTGGAAGCGCTGCTGATCGTGGTGCTGGTGATCTACCTCTGCCTCGGCTCGCTGCGCAGCGTGCTGATCCCGGTGGCGACCATTCCCCTGTCGATGCTCGGCGCCGCCGCGCTGATGCTGGCCTTCGGCTTCAGCGTCAACCTGCTGACCCTGCTGGCGATGGTGCTGGCCATCGGGCTGGTGGTGGACGACGCCATCGTGGTGGTGGAGAACGTCCACCGCCACATCGAGGAAGGCAAGTCGCCGGTGGCGGCGGCGCTGATCGGCGCCCGCGAAGTGGCCGGCCCGGTGATCGCCATGACCATCACCCTGGCCGCCGTGTACACCCCCATCGGCCTGATGGGCGGCCTCACCGGCGCGCTGTTCCGCGAGTTCGCCCTGACCCTGGCGGGCGCGGTGATCGTGTCCGGGGTGGTGGCGCTGACCCTGTCGCCGGTGATGAGTTCGCTGCTGCTCCAGGCGCACCAGAACGAGGGGCGCATGGGCCGCGCCGCCGAGTGGTTCTTCGGCGGCCTGACGCGGCGCTACGGGCAGGTCCTGGAGTTCTCCCTGGGCCACCGCTGGCTGACCGGCGGCCTGGCATTGCTGGTGTGCATCAGCCTGCCGCTGCTGTATTCGATGCCCAAGCGCGAACTGGCGCCGACCGAGGACCAGGCCGCGGTGCTCACCGCGATCAAGGCGCCGCAGCACGCCAACCTCGACTATGTCGAACTGTTCGCGCGCAAGCTCGACCAGGTCTACACCAGCATCCCGGAAACCGTCAGCACCTGGATCATCAACGGCACCGACGGACCGGCGGCGAGCTTCGGCGGGATCAACCTGGCGGCCTGGGAAAAACGCGAGCGCGACGCCTCGGCGATCCAGTCCGAGCTGCAAGGCAAGGTCGGCGACGTCGAGGGCAGCAGCATCTTCGCCTTCCAGTTGGCCGCCCTGCCCGGCTCCACCGGCGGCCTGCCGGTGCAGATGGTGCTGCGCAGCCCGCAGGACTATCCGGTGCTCTACCGGACCATGGAAGAGATCAAGCAGAAGGCCCGGCAGAGCGGGCTGTTCGTGGTGGTCGACAGCGACCTCGACTACAACAACCCGGTGGTCCAGGTCCGCATCGACCGCGCCAAGGCCAACAGCCTGGGCATCCGCATGCAGGACATCGGCGAGTCGCTGGCGGTGCTGGTGGGCGAGAACTACGTCAACCGCTTCGGCATGGAGGGCCGCTCCTACGACGTGATCCCACAGAGCCTGCGCGACCAGCGTTTCACTCCGCAAGCGCTGGCACGACAGTTCGTGCGCACCCAGGACGGCAACCTGGTGCCGCTGTCGACGGTGGTCCGGGTGGCGCTTCAGGTCGAACCGAACAAGCTGATCCAGTTCGACCAGCAGAACGCCGCGACCCTCCAGGCGATCCCCGCGCCCGGCGTCTCCATGGGCCAGGCGGTGGCCTTCCTCGACGACGTGGCGCGCGGCCTGCCGGCCGGCTTCAGCCACGACTGGCAATCCGACTCGCGGCAATACACCCAGGAAGGCAACACCCTGGTGTTCGCCTTCCTCGCCGCCCTGGTGGTGATCTACCTGGTGCTCGCCGCGCAGTACGAGAGCCTGGCCGACCCGCTGATCATCCTGATCACCGTGCCGCTGTCGATCTGCGGCGCGCTGCTGCCGCTGGCGCTGGGCTACGCGACGATGAACATCTATACGCAGATCGGCCTGGTCACCCTGATCGGCCTGATCAGCAAGCACGGCATCCTCATGGTCGAGTTCGCCAACGAACTGCAACTCCACGAGCGCCTCGACCGCCGCGCGGCGATCCTGCGCGCCGCGCAGATCCGCCTGCGGCCGGTGCTGATGACCACCGCGGCAATGGTCTTCGGCCTGGTGCCGCTGCTCTTCGCCAGCGGCGCCGGCGCCGCCAGCCGCTTCGGCCTGGGCGTGGTGATCGTCTCCGGGATGCTGGTCGGCACCCTCTTCACCCTGTTCGTGCTGCCCACCGTCTATACCCTGCTGGCGCGCAACCACGCGGAAGTCGACAAGAGCCCGCGCAGCCGGCAACTGGCCGAGGCCGATCTGCTGGTGAACAAGGCATGAAGCGCTCCTACCCGAACCTTTCGCGCCTGGCGCTGGCCCTGGCGGTCGGCACCGGCCTGGCCGCCTGCAGCGTCGGCCCCGACTACCAGCGTCCGCAGTCGCCGCCGCCACGCGTCGCCAGCGAGCACCTCGGCGAGTTCTCCGGCGAGCGGCGGGAAGCGCCCTGGTGGAGTTTCTTCGACGATCCGCAACTGGTGCGCCTGGTCGACCAGGCGCTGGCGCGCAACCACGACATCCGCGAGGCCCGCGCCAACCTGCGCAGCGCCCGCGCGCTGTTCGACGACCGCTGGCTCGACCAGTTGCCGCAGGTCACCAGCCAGGCCGGCTACAGCCGCAGCATCGAACAACAGCTGGACTACGACGGCGAGCCGCGCCGGCGCCTGGCGGAGAGCTACCGCGCCGGCTTCGACGCGCAGTGGGAAATCGACCTGTTCGGCCGCCTCGGCCGACTTTCCGAAGCCGCCCTGGCCCGCGCCGAAGCGGCCGACGCCGACCTCCGGCTGGTACGCCTGAGCATCGCCGCCGACACCGCCCGCGCCTACTTCGAGATCCAGGGCTACCAGCGCCGGCTGGACGTGGCGCGCGCCCAGGTGCGCAGTTGGCGCGACACCCTGGAGCTGACCCGCAGCAGCCTGCAACTGGGCAGCGGCCTGCCGGAGGACGTGGAGAACGCCCAGGCCAACCTGCTGCGCAGCGAAGCGGCGATTCCGCCACTGACGACCGCGCTGGAGAGCGCCCGCTATCGCCTCGACGTGCTGCGCGGCGAGGCACCCGGCAGCGGCGCGCCGATCCTCGACGGCGGCGCCGCCGCGCCATTGGCGAAGAACCTGCCGCTGGGCGACGTCGACCGCCTGATCCTCCAGCGCCCCGACGTAGTCAGCGCCGAGCGGCAACTGGCAGCGAGCACCGAAGACGTCGGCGCGGCCACCGCCGAACTCTATCCGCGCCTCGACCTGGGCGGCTTCATCGGTTTCTTCGCCCTGCGCAGCGGCGACCTCGGCAGCGCCTCGCGCGCCTTCGAACTGGCGCCCAGCGTCAGTTGGCCGGCGTTCCGCCTGGGCAACGTGCGGGCCCGCCTGCGCGCCGTCGAGGCGCAGTCCGACGCCGCGCTGGCGCGCTACCAGCGCTCCCTGCTGCTGGCCCAGGAGGACGTCGGCAACGCGCTCAACCAACTGGCCGAACACCAGCGTCGGCTGGTCGCCCTGTTCCAGTCCGCGACCCATGGCGCGAACGCCCTGGAGATCGCCAACGAACGCTACCGCGCCGGCGCCGGCAGCTACCTGGCGGTGCTGGAGAACCAGCGCGCGCTGTACCAGATCCGCGAGGAACTGGCGCAGGCGGAGACCGCCTCGTTCGTCAACGTCATCGCGCTCTACAAGGCGCTCGGCTGGGGCAGCGGCGACCTGGCGCCGGGCGCCGGCCAACTGGCCGCCGGCGAAACCGCCGGGGCCAACCGTTGAAAGTTCCGATTCAGGCCCTGGCAGCGACGATCATGCGGGTTTCCATCGGCAGGTCGACGATCCGCTCCACCGCGAAGCCGCCGCGCCCGAGCAGGTCGACCACCTCCTCGGTGGTGCGGTGACGGCCAGCGCAGGCCATGAACAGGTGCACGTCCCAGAGCACCGACATCGGCGACGGCTCGCTGGCCGAGATGGTCCGCTCGATCACCACCACCCGGCCGTCGCCGGCCATCGCCTCGCGGCAATTGCCGAGCAACCTCAGGCTGGCGGCTTCGTCCAGATCGCCGATGATCCGCGACAGCAGGTAGATATCGCCGTTGGACGGCACCTCTTGCAGCATGTCGCCGCCCACCAGGCTGACGCGCTCCCCTGCCAACAGGCTGGAGAGGTTGTCGCGGGCCACACCGAGGGAACCCTCGCGGTCGAGCATCACGCCCCGGGCGCTGGGCTCGGCCTGCAGGATGGCCTTGGTCAATTCGCCGGAACCGCCACCGACGTCGACGAAGCTACGCCCGCGGAAATCCAGGAGCCTGGGGATCTCGTGGAAGGCCAGGTTGCTCGCCTTCATCGCCAGCAGGAAGCGCCGGCCGGCATCCGGGCAGCGCTTCAGGTAGCTGTAGAAGTCTTCGCCGAACGCCAGCTCGAAGCCTGGGGTACCGCTGAGCAGCGCCTCGCAGGCGGGCGTCCAGGCGGCGTGGAACTCCTCGCCGTAGAACAGCACCATGTCGCGGAAGGAGCCCTCGACATCCCTCAGCAGGTGGCTGGTGGGGGTATTGGCGTAGCCGTCGCGGGTATCGCCCTGGAAGATCTCGAAGGCCACCAGCAGGCGCATCAGTCGATGGATGCGCTCGGCATCGGAACCGACCGCGGCGGCCAGCGTCTCGTCGCTGTCGATCCCGCTCTCGATCAGATCGGCCAGCCCGAGGCGCGTAGCGACGTAGACGCAACGGGACTTCCATTCCCCGGTAACAACTTGTATCAAATTACGCGCAGCAGCAAGATTCGAATTATTCATCTTTTATTCTCTCTCGTTACACATTTCCGTAACCCGAGAAGTACCCAAGCGCTCTATTTCGCACTTCTTGCCCGCTCGGCGAGAAATACCGCAGAACACCCCGGTTCATTCGGAACTTTGAGAAAAAATGCGCTCATCCCCCGGATCAGCGCTCCCTGGATCTCGTTGCGGAAACAACCCTGGAACTTTCCAACTGCCTGTTCCAGAGCCTTTTCCTGCGTACCGAAAGAATAAAATTACAACTTGGCTACAACCTCCGGCATTGCAGGAAGCATCAGCTTAGCAATCCCGCATACCCTGTCTGGCACCTACCAGATCTTGTAGTTGAGCCGGTACGAGCGTTCTGTGTTTTATGCAATCCACATCAGCGACCAGGGATGCTGGCTATTTGAAACACTTCACGGAATGACGCTGAAAGTCTTCGCGACCTCGTCTGTCGCACCTTAACGAAAGCATTGCGAATCCATTACCGACAGGTTTCCAAAAGAAACCCGGGATGAAACTCCTATTGCCTTTCGAAAATTGGAAACGACAGGCGAACATATGTAACGCGAAATTTCACCCTACGTATAAACAATGCGCCCAGCGAATATCGCTCCCTTACCGAGCGACGAACTCCTGCGCGCCAGCGAATAACCGATGCCGCGAGGGAAAAGTTTCTCCGGCATACCTGGAGAGCCCTCTCGGAGGCGGCGCATGAACGGTCAGCGGTACAGGGAAACACCCCTCGACATCGAGCGTCTGCGGCGCCTGAATCGCGCCACGGTGGAGCGCTACATGGCAATGAAGGGGGCCGAACGGTTACAGCGGCACAG
>NZ_KV819936.1:0-21540 GCF_001815235.1 Pseudomonas sp. HMSC065H01
TAGTGCAGGTGGTGCGGGCCGGCCCAGATGTAGATCGAGATGATCGCCCAGAAATGCACGATGGACAGGCGATAGGAGTAGATCGGTCGCCCGGCCTGCTTGGGCACGAAGTAGTACATCATGCCGAGGAAGCCGACCGAGAGGATGAAGCCGACCACGCTGTGCCCGTACCACCACTGGATCATCGCGTCGGTGGCGCCGGAATAGGCCGAGTAGGACTTGCCCAGGCTCACCGGCAGCAATGCGTGGTTCACCATATGGACCATCGCGGTGACGATGATGAAGGCGCCGTAGAACCAGTTGCCGACGTAGATGTGCTTCACCTTGCGACGGGCGATGGTGCCGAAGAACAGGTAGGCATAGACCACCCAGACGATCGCCATCCACAGCGCCAGCGGCCATTCCATCTCGGCGTATTCCTTGGAGGTGGTATAGCCCAGCGGGTAGCTGACGATCATCCCCACGATCGCCGCCTGCCAGCCCCAGAACACGAAGCGCGCCAGGGCATCGGAGATCAGCCGCACGCCGCTGGTGCGCTGCACCACGTAGAAGGAGGTGGCGAACAACGCGCTGCCGCCGAAGGCGAAGATCACCAGGCTGGTGTGGATCGGGCGGATGCGGCCGAAGCTGGTCCAGGGCAGGTCGAGGTTGAGCGCCGGCCAGACCAGTTGGGCGGCGATGAACACCCCGAGGCCCATGCCGAGGATGCCCCAGACCAGGGTCATCAGGGTGAACTGGCGGACGACGTCGTAGTTGTAGCCGTCCGGATCTTTTCTGCTATCCGTATCGTTCATGGTCGCTGGCACGCCGGGCCCCGGGGTCCGGCCGGCTGGCGAGCAGGCGCGACCCTCGGGTCCTCGTTGGGTTATCGGTATTTTTCTGGGTATCCCGTTGCCGGGTCGATGGAGTGCGGAGGTCGGATCTTCGTCTGGAAGGCTCGGAACAGACGGCTCATGGCACTGGTGGCCATTCTAGGAGGGGAGCTTTATTCGTCTCCAACGAATAATGTTGCTATTACAGTGCAAAATTATTGAATTGTAACGGAGGAGGACTTCCGGGGCAGGGCGCACAACCGCTTCGTGGGATGCGCGCCAGGGCGGCTATCCGCCCTCCGCGATGGCGCTGCCGGCGATGGCAGGCTCAGCCAGTCTTTTTCTTCTTCGGCAGTAGGCGCTTGACCAGCAGCACCCCCGCCAGCACCACCGCGCCGGCGACGATGCCGAACAGGAAGTTCAGCAGGGTCGGGGTGATCGCCGCCAGCAGCGGGCCCAGCGTGGCGATGCCGGCGACGCTCTGCGCGGCCTGTTCGATGGCGTGGTGGACCACCGGGATACCGTGGGTGAGGATGCCGCCGCCGACCATGAACATCGCCGCCATGCCGACCACCGACAGGCCTTTCATCAGGTATGGCGCGGTGCGCAGGATGGCGCCGCCGAGGCCTTGGGCAAAGCCGCTGTCGCGCCTGGACAGGTAGAGGCCGGCGTCGTCCAGCTTGACGATGCCGGCGACCAGGCCGTAGACGCCGATGGTCATCACCAGGGCGATGCCGACCAGCACCAGTACCTGGGTGGTGAAGCTGGACTCGGCGACGGTACCCAGGGTGATGGCGATGATTTCCGCGGAGAGGATGAAGTCGGTACGGATCGCGCCGCCGATCTTCTGCTTTTCCAGGGCGGCCACGTCGACATTGGCCGCCAGCGCTGCCTCGTCGGCGTGCTCGTCGTCATGAGGCAGGTATTTGTGGGCGATCTTCTCGAAGCCTTCGAAGCACAGGTAGGCGCCACCGAGCATCAGCAGCGGGATCACCGCCCAGGGCGCGAAGGCGCTGATCAACAGCGCGGCGGGGACGAGGATCGCCTTGTTCCGCAGCGAGCCCTTGGCTACCGCCCAGACCACCGGCAGTTCGCGGTCGGCGTTGACCCCGGTGACCTGCTGGGCGTTGAGGGCCAGGTCGTCGCCGAGGACACCGGCGGTCTTCTTCGCGGCGACCTTGGTCATCAGCGAGACGTCGTCGAGCACCGCGGCAATATCGTCGAGGAGGGTGAGGAGGCTGGCTCCGGCCATCTTGGGTTTCCTTACTGGGTGGTGGGCACCGCCATCTTGGCGGGGTGTGTATTTGACACCGGATCGCGGCGGCGGAACAGTGCCTCGCGTTGGAGCGCGGGAGCCGCCACACAGTTCATTGCGCAGGCGTTCGAGCGAGGTTTGCCAGGGCCAGGCGGGCGATGGCCAGCTCGGCTTCGGTCTCCTCGCGGCTGCCGTCCTCGTCGAACCAGGCCGCCGAGAGTCCGGTCCAGGCCAGGATCCATTGCAGCAGGCGGCGGCGCTGCAGGCCGCTGGCGGCGATTACGATCTCCAGCTGGCGCTCGAAACGGCCGGGCGCCTGGGCGGTCTTCGCGTCGGGATTGGTGAACAGGTTGGCGTAGTCGTAGCCGCGCTCGCCGTAGAGCCGCTTGGGGTCGATGACTTGCCAGCCGCGCTCGCCGAAGTCGAGCACATTGCCGTGGTGGATGTCGCCATGCAGCGGGCGCTGTTCGCGAGCGGTCTCCAGCAGGTAGCGGGCGGCATTCGCGCAGTCGACGTAGAGCCCGCCGTAGCGGCGCTCGGCGGCATACAGCGAGTCGAACCAGCGCTCCAGCGGGGTCAGCTCTGGCAACGGACCCGGGCGCGGGGCATGGATGCGTTCGATGGCCTGGCAGAGGATACGCGTAGCCTCGTCGTCGTCGCCGCGCCTGACCATCTCCAGCAGCGAGCGCCCGCCGGTGGCACGCTCCATCAGCAGCGCCTGGTGGTCGTAGGCCAGCACCCTGGCCGCGCCCTGGCCGTCCCACCAGTTGAGCAGTACGTGGCCGAAACGCTCTTCTTCGGCACTGGATATCTTCAGCATCGCCGCTGCGCCGCGATGGCGCACCGGCAGCAGGCGGCTGCTGTGGGTGGCGAAGGGCTCGCCGTCGGGTTGCAACGCCCAGCGCTCGAGGTAGGGCAAGAAATCGAGGGATTCGTTCACGGTCGGTCTCAGGCGCCCAGGCGCTGCTGGATGAAGTCGAGGAAGCACTGGATGCGCAGCGCCAGTTGCGAGTTGCGATAGTAGACGGCGTGGATCGGTTGCCGGTATTCGCTCATCTGTTCGGCGAACAGCGGCACCAGGCGCCCATCCTGGATATCGCGGTCGGTCATGAAGCTGGCCAGGCAGGCGATGCCCTGGTGGCTCAGGGCCAGTTGGCGGAGCGTCTCGCCGCTGGAGGCAGAGATATCCGGCTGGATCTCCAGGCGATCGCCGTCGGCGTGCACCACCGGCCAGCGGTTGAGGTGCTCGGGCTGGGTGAAGCCGAGCAGGGTGTGCCCTCGCAGCCCCTCGATGCTCGCCGGCGTGCCGTGGCGGGCCAGGTACTCCGGGCTGGCGAGGATGTGCAGGCGGCTGGCGCCCAGCGGCCGCGCGTGCAGGGTGGAGTCGCTGAGCGCGCCGATGCGGATCGCCACGTCGGTGCGTTGCTCCAACAGGTCGATGATCAGGTCGTTGGTGTTGAGTTCGAGCTGGATGTCCGGGTACAGCCGGCGGAACTCGCCGATGTGCGGCACCACCGCGTGCAGCATGAAGGGCGAGGCGGCGTTGATCCGCAGGCGTCCGGCGGGGCTCTGCCGGCGCAGGGCCAGGCGTTCCTCGAGCGCCTCCATCTGCTGCAGGATCTGCCGTGCCTGGTCGAGGAAGTAGCGGCCTTCCTCGGTCAGCTCCATGCGCCGGGTGGTGCGGTTGAGCAGGGTGGTGCCGAGCTTGTGCTCAAGGCGCGAGAGGGTCCGGCTGACGGCCGAGGCGGTCAGTCCCATCTGTTCCGCGGCGGCGCTGATGGAACCGCTGTCGACTACACTGACGAAGCTTTGCAGTTCATCGGAGTTGGCTTTCATTCGTGACTCCAGGGCAATCATTGCCGAAGCATAGCGATGTTTTCGGCAAGGACTGAAGAGGCACGCGTGCCCGCAGGAGGTTTTCATGCCCGGCCACCGCATTACCCTCACCGGAGAAAAGCAGACGCTCCTGATCACCCTCTACGCCAAGGCGCTGGATAGCCGCCTGGACGATTCCATCCTCCATGACCGTTTCGCCGAGGAGGCGGTGCGGCAGATCGACTTCGACTTCTCCAGGGTCGCCCTCGGCAAGGGCAACGAACGGGCCCTGGCCATGCGCTCGCACTACTTCGACCAGGCCTGCCGCGAGTTCCTCGGCCGCCATCCCGAGGGGCAGGTGCTCAACCTCGGTTGCGGCCTGGACAGCCGTATCTACCGGGTCGACCCGCCGGCCGAGGTGCCCTGGTTCGACCTCGACTATCCGGAAGTCATGGACCTGCGCGAGCGACTCTACCCGCCGCGCGCCGGCGCCTATCGGGCGCTGCGCCACTCGGTGGACGACGACGGCTGGCTGGAACGGGTGCCGCGCGAGCGGCCCGCCCTGGTCCTGGCCGAGGGGCTGATGCCTTACCTGCGGGAGTCCCAGGTGCGACGCCTGGTGGAACGCCTGGTCGACCACCTGGGTAGCGGCGAGCTGCTGTTCGACGGCTACGGCCGCCTCGGCATCATGCTGCTGCGCCTGTATCCGCCGCTGCGCGAGACCGGGGCGCAGGTGCATTGGAGCATCGACGACCCGCGTGAACTCGAGCGGTGGCATCCGGCCCTGCGCTTCATCGAGGAGGTCACCGACTATGACCCGCAGGACGTCGCCAAGCTGCCGCAGTCGTCGCGGCTGATGCTGCCGATCTACAACGGCTTCGCCTTCCTGCGGCGGATGGGCCGGCTGATCCGCTACCGTTGGCCCAGGGTCTAGGCGCCGCAGTCGAGGCCGGGGTCAGGCGAGCACCGCCACCGACTTGATCTGCGCCCACAACAGCTGGCCGGGTCGTAGTTGCAACTGGTCCCGCGAGTAACGGGTGATCCGCGCCAGCAGCGGATTGCCGCCGGCATCCAGGCGCACCAGGACGTGGGCCGCGGTGTCGGTATCGACCAATTCCAGGACCCGTACCGGCAGGCGGTTGAGGATGCTGCTCTGGGCGTCGTCGCGCAGGTTCAGGCTGACGTCGCGCGCCTGTACCTTGAAGCGCAGGCGCTTGCCGGGGGCCAGCGGGGCGTGGGCGACGCGCATTTGCAGCGCACTGCCGGGCAGGACCAGGGTCAGCAGGCCGTAGGCCGGGTCGTGGTCGCTGACCGTGCCCTCGATCACCACCCCGGCATCGTCGTCCAGCGCCAGCGGCAGGTCGACTCGCGCCAGGGTTTCGCCGATCGGCCCGCTGGCGCGGACCTTGCCGTTCTCCAGCAGCACCAGGTGATCGGCCAGGCGCGCCACTTCGTCTGGCGAGTGGCTGACATAGAGCACCGGGATGTCCAGTTCCTCATGCAGGCGCTCGAGATAGGGCAGGATCTCGCCCTTGCGCTTCAGGTCGAGGGATGCCAGAGGCTCGTCCATCAGCAGCAGGCGCGGGCTGGTGAGCAGGGCCCGGGCGATGCCGACGCGTTGCTGCTCGCCGCCGGAGAGGCGTTCCGGCATGCGTTCCAGCAAGTGCTCGATGCCCAGCAGGGCGCAGGCCTGTTCCAGCTCGACGCGGCGTTCGGCGGCGGCGATGCGCTTGAGACCGAAGGCCAGGTTGCGCCGCACCGTCAGGTGGCGGAACAGGTTGGCATCCTGGAACACGTAGCCGAGGGCACGTCGGTGGGGCGCGACGAAGAGGTTGCGGCGGCTGTCCTGCCAGGTCTCGCCGTTGATCGTCACCTCGCCCTCGGCGGCCTTTTCCAGGCCGGCGATACAGCGCAGGCAAGTGCTCTTGCCGGAGCCTGAATGGCCGAACAGAGCGGTCACGCCACGACCGGGAAGAGCCAGGTCGATGTCCAGTTCGAAGCCGGGGTAGGCGCGGCGGAAGCGCAGGCGCAGGCCATCCATCTCAGGCCCAGCCCGGCCGGCGGCGCCGGCCCGAATAGAGGGCGAGGAGGACGACGAAGGAGAACGCCACCATGCCGCCGGCCAGCCAGTGGGCCTGGGCGTATTCCATGGCTTCGACGTGATCGAATATCTGCACCGAGACCACGCGGGTTTTCTCCGGGATGTTGCCGCCGATCATCAGCACCACGCCGAACTCTCCGACGGTATGGGCGAAGCCGAGGATCGCGGCGGTGACGAAACCCGGCCGGGCCAGCGGCAGGACCACGCTGAAGAAACGGTCGACGGGGCTCGCGCGCAGGGTCGCGGCAGCCTCCAGCGGTTTCTCGCCGATCGCCTCGAAGGCGTTCTGCAACGGTTGCACGACGAAGGGCAGCGAGTAGAACACCGAGCCGACCACCAGGCCGGCGAAGGTGAAGGGCAGGGTGCCGAGACCGAGGCTCTGGGTGAGCTGGCCGATGAAACCGTTGGGACCCATGCTGACCAGCAGGTAGAAGCCGATCACCGTCGGCGGCAGCACCAGCGGCAGGGCCACCACCGCGCCGATCGGCCCCTTCAGCCAGGAGCGGGTGCGCGCCAGCCACCAGGCGATGGGCGTGCCGATCAGCAGCAGGAGGAGGGTGGTGAGCGAAGCCAGCTCGATGGTCAGCCAGATGGCCGCCAGGTCCGTACTGTCGAGTGGCAACGCCATGCAGGTCCCGCCTTAGAGTTCGTAGCCGTAGGACTTGATCAGCGCGGCGGCCTTGGCGCCCTTCAGGTAGTCGACCAGGGCCTTGGCGGCGGCGTTGTCCTTGCCCTTGTTGAGGATGACCGCGTCCTGGCGGATCGGGTCGTGCAGCTCGGCGGGAACGATCCAGGCCGAGCCGGTTGCGACTTTACCATCCTTGTAGATCTGCGACAGGGCGACGAAGCCCAGTTCGGCGTTGCCGCTGGAAACGAACTGGTAGGCCTGGCTGATGTTCTGGCCTTCCACCAGCTTCGGCCCGAGCGTGGCGGCGAGGCCGAGCTTGTCCATCGCCTGGGTGGCGGCGAGGCCGTAGGGCGCGGTCTTCGGGTTGGCGATGGACAGGTGCCTGAAGCTGCCACTCTTCAGCACCTCACCCTTGGCGTCGACGTAGCCGGCCTTGGGCGACCAGAGTGCCAGGGTGCCGATGGCATAGGTGAAGCGCGAGCCGGGCACGATCTCGCCTTCCTGCTCCAGTTTCGCCGGAGTGCTGTCGTCGGCGGAGAGGAAAACCTGGAACGGAGCGCCGTTCTTGATCTGCGTATAGAACTGGCCGGTGGCGCCGTAGGCGGCAACCAGCCTGTGCCCGGTGTCTTTCTCGAATTCCTTGGCGATGGCCTGGATCGGCGCGGTGAAGTTGGCCGCGACGGCGACCTGCACCTCGTCGGCGCTGGCGGCCAGGGATACGGCGCTGGCGAGGAGGGCGAGCAATAGCTGGGGCAGGCGGGTGGTCATGGAGTGCTCCTGTGGGGGGCGAACGAAGTTGGCGGACGGGGCTGGCGCAAGCTTAGGGGTTCGCTATGGCTTTTGGAATATAGCGCTACGCGGAAATTGATCCGGCGCAAGTCGCTCAGCCGGCCAGCGCGCGGAAACGCCGACGCGGCGCGGCCTCGCCGGGGAGTGCCAGGCAGCCGGCGCAGACCAGGCGGACGATGTTTTCCGCCGCCTGCCGGTAGTCGCTTGCGTCCAGCCCGGCCTGGCCGGTGAGGCGCGCCAGTTGCCAACCGCCAAGGGCATAGGACTCGGTCATCGCCCACAGGTTGAGCAGCAGGTGGTACGGATCCAGCGGCGCCAGCAGGCCTTCGTCGATCCACTGGCGGATGCGCTCGGCGTTGCGTTCCGCCTGGGCGTCGAGGCGTTCCAGCAGCGGCGCCGGCATGCGCGGCGCGCCGCGCATGATCTCGCAGGAGAAGACTCTGGCCGCGTGCGGCCGCTCGGCGCCGATGCGCATCTTGTTGTCGACGTAGGCGCGTAGCGCCTCGGCGGGCGGCTGGTCGCCGGCGAATGGCCGGGAGGCTTCCAGCAGGGGCTCGACGATGCTGTCCAGCACCGCCTCGTAGAGTTGCGCCTTGGAGCGGTAGTAATAGAGCACGTTGGCCTTCGCCACGCCGGCGCGCTCGGCGACGTCGCTGAGCCGGGCGGCGCTGAAGCCGCAGTCGGCGAAGACTTCGCAGGCGGCGTCGAGGATCAGTTGCAGGTTGCGTTGGCGGATCTTCTTCATCGGGACCGATACGGGGCAGGTTTCGTTGTTAATATTTTTATATAACGAACATCTTGTGCCTGGATAGTCGTCGTCAGGCCGGCGACGCTTGATCGGATGCGCATTGCCAAGCCGTGGGGGCGCTGGTATCTGTATGCATGAACAGTACCAGGCTCCGCTTCCCGTGAATTCCCCAGCGCTTCCCGAACCCTTCTACTACCTGCACAACTTCCGCGCGGTGCTCGCCTGGATCGGCGAACGCTATGCCGATCTGCTCGACGATCAGGAACGTGCCTTCATCGCCGCGTTCGCCGAGCTGCCCGAGGCCAGCCAGGCCCTGCTGGTGCGCATGGTGATGCGCAAGGGCACGCTGTTCCGCGAAGGCAAGCTGGCCTATGCCGAGATCGGCGACACGCGCGCCGCCGTGCAACCGCTGTTGGCATTGGGCTGGGTGGACGCGCAGCCGACCCTGGAACTGGCGCAACTGTTCGGCTTGCTGAAGAAGGACGAATTGTCGCAGCTGTTCAGGGACCATCTCGGGCGCGCGAACCTGCGCAAGGATGCGCTGCTGGAACGGCTCCAGCCGTTGTTCCCCGAGGCGCGGCGGCTCGCCGAGTGGCAGGCCGACTTCGCCGAACCGGTCTACGAGTTGCGCTGCATGGCGCTCTGCGACCGCTTGCGGTTGATGTATTTCGGCAACCTGTGGCAGGACTGGTCGGAGTTCGTCCTTGCCGACCTGGGTATCTATCGTTACGAAAGCGTCGAGTTTTCCGCCGACTCTCGCGGCTTTCGCCTGCGCGCCGACGTCGACGCCTATCTCCACCTGTTCGACTGCCGCCAGCGCTTCGACCTCGGCGAGCCGCTGGAGGAACTGCTCGCCGGCCTGCCGGGCGAACCCTACGCCAATCCCTGGCTGGAAGGGCGGCGGGTCAAGCTGCTGTTCCAGTTCGCCCAGCACTGCGAAAAGCAGCGGGATTTCGACCTGGCCCAGCGGCTCTATCGCCAATCCAGCCACCCCGGCGCGCGCCTGCGGGCGATTCGCAGCCTGGAACGCGGCGAGCGCTTCGCCGAAGCCCATGCATTGGCGCGGGAGGCCAGCTGTGCGCCGGAAAGCGACGCCGAACGCCAGGGCCTGGCCCGATTGCTGCCGCGCCTGCAAGGCAAGCTCGGCCTGCCGCGACAGGCGCGGGCGGCGGCTCCTGAAATCGACCGCCTGGACCTGTGCCTGGCGTACCCGAGCGAACCCTGTAGCGTCGAGTGGGCGGTCCGCGAGCACCTGGAAGAGCCCGATTGCGCGGTGCACTACGTCGAGAACGGCCTGATCAATTCGCTGTTCGGACTGCTCTGCTGGGAGGCGATCTTCGCCGCCATTCCCGGGGCGTTCTTCCATCCCTTCCACAGCGCGCCGGCGGACCTGCACAGCGCCGACTTCCGCCAGCGCCGCGCCGCCCTGTTCGAGGCCTGCCTGGGACGGCTGGAGGACGGCAGCTACCGCGACGCGATCCGCTGTCGCTACCGCGACAAGTTCGGCCTGCAGTCGCCCTTCGTCTACTGGGAACTGCTTGGCGAGGAACTGCTCGAACAGGCGCTCGATTGCCTGCCGGCGGCCCACCTGCGCGCCTGGTTCGAACGCCTGCTGGAGGATATCCCGGGCAACCGCGCCGGCCTGCCGGACCTGATCCAGTTCTGGCCGGCGCAGCGGCGCTACCGGATGGTCGAGGTCAAGGGACCGGGCGACCGCCTGCAGGACAACCAGTTGCGCTGGCTGCAATTCTGCTGCGAGCGGGAGATGCCGGTGGCGGTCTGCTACGTGCGCTGGCATGTCGATGACTGAGCAGGGCGGCGAGGCGCTGTACCAGGTGGCGGTGCGCGCGCTTTGCGAGTTCAGCGCCAAGCGCGGCGACCTCGACCTGCGCTTCACCCCGTCGCCCAGCGCCCTGGAAGGCATCGCCGGACATACCCTGGTGACCTCCCGGCGCCCCGCTCACTACCAGCGCGAAGTGGCGCTGGACGGACGCTACCGTCACTTGCAGGTGCGCGGCCGGGCGGATGGCTACGATCCGCAGGCGAACTGCCTGGAGGAAATCAAGACCCACCGCGGCGACCTCGCCCTGCAACCGGCCAACCACCGGCACCTGCACTGGGCCCAGGCCAGGGTCTACGGCTGGCTGCTCTGCGCCGAACGGAAGCTGGAGGAAGTCGAACTGGCGCTGGTCTACCTGGAGGTCGGCAGCCAGAAGGAGACCCGCTTCGTCGAGCGGGTGCGGGCCGACGAGCTGCGGCTGTTCTTCGAGAGCCAGTGCCAGGCGTTTCTCGCCTGGGCCGAGCAGGAACTGGCGCACCGCGAGCGGCGCGACCGCGAACTGGCCGCGTTACGCTTTCCCCACGCCGAATTCCGCCACGGCCAGCGGCAACTGGCGGAGGCGGTGTACAAGGCCGCCTCCGCCGGTTGTTGCCTGATGGCCCAGGCGCCGACCGGGATCGGCAAGACCATCGGCACGCTGTTCCCGCAACTCAAGGCGATGCCCGGGCAGCGCCTGGACCGGCTGTTCTTCCTGGCCGCCAAGACCCCGGGCCGGGCCCTCGCGCTGCATGCCCTGCGCAGCCTGGAAGGGGAGACCGGCGGACTGCCGGTGCGGGTGCTGGAACTGGTGGCGCGGGACAAGGCCTGCGAGCACCCGGACAAGGCCTGCCACGGCGAGTCCTGTCCCCTGGCCCAGGGCTTCTACGAACGCCTGCCGGCGGCCCGCGCCGCCGCCGTGGAGGCGCGCTGGCTGGACCAGGCGCGGTTGCGCGAGGTGGCGCTGGCGCACCGGGTCTGTCCCTACTACCTGGGCCAGGAACTGGCGCGCTGGTGCGACCTGGCGGTGGGCGACTACAACTACTACTTCGATCTCGGCGCCATGCTCCATGGCCTGGCCCAGGTCAACCAGTGGCGGGTGGCGGTACTGGTGGACGAGGCGCACAACCTGGTGGAGCGCGGCCGGCGGATGTATTCCGCCGAACTCGACCAGGGCGATTTCCTCGGTGTGCGCAAAACCGCCCCGGAGGCCCTGAGGAAACCGCTGGAGCGCATCCAGCGTGCCTGGAACGAACTGGCCAAGACCCAGGCGGACGACTACCAGGCCTACGACGAGCCTCCGCAGAAGCTGCTCCTGGCCTTGCAGAACGCGGTGGCGGCGATCAACGACCTGCTCGCCGAGCAACCGCAGGCGCTGGAGCCGGCGTTGCAGGAGTTCTACTTCGCGATCCTGCAGTTCGGCCGTCTCGCCGAACTGTTCGGCGAGCATTCGCTGTTCGACATCGAGAAGCGCCCAGGCCGCAACGGCCGCAGCCTGGCCCGGCTGTGCCTGCGCAACGTGGTGCCGGCGGCGTTTCTCGCCGAGCGCTTCGCCGCCAGCCGCTCCACCGTGCTGTTCTCCGCTACCCTCGGGCCGCGCGACTATTACGCCGACCTGCTCGGCCTGCCGGCGGGCACGCCCTGGCTGGAAGTGGACTCGCCATTCAGCGCCGAGCAACTGGAGGTGCACATACAGCGTCGGGTTTCCACGCGCTATGCGCAGCGCCAGGCATCCCTGGCGCCCATCGCAGCGATTCTCGGCGAGCAGTTTCGCCAGCGGCCGGGCAACTACCTGGCCTTCTTCAGCAGCTTCGATTACTTGCAGCAGGCGCTGGACGTCTTCCGCCAGGCATACCCGTGGGTGCCATGGTGGAGCCAGACGCCACGGATGGACGAGGCGGAGCGCCGGGTCTTCCTCGAGCGCTTCGTCGCGGGCGGCGAGGGCATCGGCTTCGCCGTGCTCGGCGGTGCCTTCGGCGAAGGCATCGACCTGCCTGGCGAGCGCCTGATCGGCGCCTTCATCGCCACCCTCGGGTTGCCCCAGGTGAATCCGGTGAACGAGCAGATCCGCCTGCGCATGCAGCGCCTGTTCGGTGACGGCTACGACTACACCTACCTGTATCCGGGACTGCAGAAGGTGGTCCAGGCCGCCGGGAGGGTGATCCGCAGCCGCAGCGATCGCGGCGTGGTGCACCTGATCGACGACCGTTTCGCCCAGGCCAAGGTGCGCCGGTTGCTGCCGGGCTGGTGGCAACTGCGTTGACCCGTGGCGATACGCCGGCAGGTGCTGCCGGACAGCCGGACAGCCATGTATAATCGCGTCCCCACGATTTCCCCCGATCCGGATACGCCATGGCTTCCGCTCCCGACGCTCTTCCCCAGGCCCTTTCCTCCGACGACGCTCCGGCCCAGGCCGCGCCGAGCGACGCCAGCGCGTTGCTGAAGGCCGCCCTGGCGAAGAAGAACCAGGCCCAGCTCTATCCGCAGCGGAAGATCCACGACAAGGGCCAGCGTCCCGGCATGGCGCCGCGCGGTACCCGTCGTTCGATGGGCAAGCGCTGAGGCCTTTCCCGCGCCTGGCGTTTTGTGGGCCAGTTCCCGCCACGAAGGATCAAAGCGGGCAGCCTTAACAGTTTTGCCCTTTCGCGGCCGTAGGCCGCAGCCCCATCCCTTATGCTCGCCGCCCCTGGGCGAGCCGCGTCGATGCAGCGCGCCCGTTTGCCGGAATCCGCCTGCTGCATGTCGCGTCACCTTCCATCGTCTTTCGTTTCCCTGCGCAGCCTGGCCGGGCATGCGCCCGCTGTGCTTTGCGTGCTGCTGCTGGCGTTGCTCAGCGCCAGCCTGGCCAGCCAGACGCGCTCGCTGCGCCGCGAGCTGGCGGAATTGCCCGCCGCAGCGGCCCCGGCGCCGCCAGCCAACCCTTCAGCGGCCCCGCACGCGGCGTTAGCCGGCTTGTTCGGTGGCGCTCCGTCGCCGCGCGGCGCGACGGCGGGCGAGCGTCTGCAATTACGCCTGCTGGCCTGCTTCCTGGCGCGTCGCGAGGACCGCTCGGCGGCGCTGATCGCGGTGGCCGGGCGCTCGCAGCGCTTCCTGTCGGGCGCCGAAGTGCGCCCCGGCACCGTGCTGCTGGCGGTTCATCGCGACCATGTGGTGCTGCGCGACCAGGGTTATGAAGAACGTCTGTATTTCCCCAAAGCCGAAGGGGCAGAAACCACCCATGCCACGTTGTAGTACCCGTTCCGCCCAGCGCCTGTCTCCGCTGTTCCTGGTCCTGTCGCTGGCCGTCCTCGGCCTGGCGCCGCCGGTCCATCCGGCACCTGCCGCGACTGCCGCCGCGCAAGAGGAAGAGCAGTGGACGATCAACATGAAGGATGCCGAGATCGGCGACTTCATCGAGCAGGTATCGAGCATCAGCGGCCAGACCTTCGTCGTCGATCCGCGGGTGAAGGGACGGGTCACGGTGGTATCCCAGGCGCGGCTCAGCCTGGCGGAGGTCTACCAACTGTTCCTTTCGGTGCTCGCCACCCATGGCTACGCGGTGCTGCCGCAGGGCGACCAGGCGCGTATCGTGCCGAACATGGAGGCACGCCAGGACGCCGCGCAGAAGACCGTCCGCGATGGGCCGGGCAGCCTGGAGACGCGGGTGGTCCAGGCGCAGCAGACCTCGGTGGCGGAACTGATCCCGATGATCCGGCCGCTGGTCCCGGCCCATGGCCATCTGGCCGCCGTGCCGTCGGCCAACGCGCTGATCGTCAGCGACCGCCGCGCCAACATCGAGCGCATCGAGGCGATCGTGCGCAGCCTCGACCGGGCCGGCGAACATGACTACAGCATCTACGACATGCGCCATGCCTGGGTCGCGGAAATCGCCGAGGTGCTCGATCGCAGCGTCACCCCGGCCGCCGGGAAGAGCGCCGCCACCGTCCAGGTCCTCGCCGACAGCCGCAGCAACCGCCTGGTCCTGCTCGGGCCGCCGCAGGCGCGAGCGCGCTTGCTGCGGCTGGCGCAGTCGCTCGACGTCCCCTCGTCGCGGTCGGCGAACAGCCGGGTGATCCGCCTGCGCCATGGCGACGCCAAGACCCTCGCCGCCACCCTCGGGGAGATCGGCGAATCGCTGCGCGGCGAGCGGGGCCAGGATGGACGGGGAAGCGGCAAGCGCGGCCTGCTGGTGCGCGCCGACGAATCGCTGAATGCCCTGGTGATCCTCGCCGACCCGGAGGATGTCGGTCTGCTCGAGGACATCGTCCGCCAGCTCGACGTGCCGCGTGCGCAACTGTTGGTGGAGGCGGCGATCGTCGAGCTGTCCGGCGAGATCGGCGACGCCCTCGGGGTGCAATGGGCGCTGCGTAGCGGGCATGTCGCCGGCGGCGCTGGCTTCGCCGACAGCGGGTTGTCCATCGGCACCCTGCTAGGCGCGTTGCAGGCCGGCAAGCCGCCGGCAGAGCTGCCCGACGGTGCGATAGTCGGCCTCGGCAGTCGCGATTTCGGCGCACTGGTCACCGCGCTGAGCCGCAATAGCCGCAGCAACCTGCTGTCGACGCCGAGCCTGCTGACCCTGGACAACCAGAAGGCGGAAATCCTGGTCGGCCAGAACGTGCCGTTTCAGACCGGCAGCTACACCACCAGCGCCAGCGGTTCGAGCAATCCGTTCACCACTGTCGAGCGCAAGGATATCGGGGTGACCCTCAAGGTCACGCCGCACATCGGCGAGGACCGCATGCTGCGCCTGGAGATCGAGCAGGAAATATCCTCCATCGCGCCAACCGCCACCCTGGCGGCGAAGGCGGTGGACCTGGTGACCAACAAGCGCTCGATCAAGAGCACCGTACTGGCCGACGACGGCCAGGTCATCGTCCTCGGCGGACTGATCCAGGACGACCTGCTGCGCAGCGATTCGCGGGTACCGCTGCTGGGCGACATCCCCGGCGTCGGCCGGCTGTTCCGCTCGTCCCGCGAGACCCGGGTGAAGCGCAACCTGATGGTCTTCCTGCGCCCGAGCATCGTCCGCGATGCCGCCGGCCTGGAGCGCATCAGCCATGGCCGTTACCGTTCCATCCAGTTGCTGCGCGGTGCCGCCGGCGAACCGGCGCGCCCGCTGTTCGAGGATGCCGGCGCCATCGACCTGCGTCCCGCCGCCCAGGTCGCACCGGCACCTATTGGCTCGCCGCGCAGCTATCCGGCTCCAGCCCCGGTGCTGATGGAGAAGCCGCGCCTGGCGGACCCGGCGTCCCTGGGCGACGGTCGCGGCGGCGAGGTACCGGAGGTTCGCCAGGGCACGCACGCGCCGCAGCCGCCGTCACCCCAGCGCTACGCCGTGCGATTGGTCGAGGGCAGCAGCGAAGCCTTCATGCGCGCGCTGATCGAGCGGCATCCGGGCCTGTCGTTGCGTTTGCGCCGCGAACTGCGCGATGGCCAGGAGCTGTTCGCGGTGGAACGGGGCGACTACCTCGACCCGGAGCAGGCACGCCGGGCCCTGGCGGAACTGCCCGAAAGCCTGCCGCGAGGGAAGGCGCGGGTGATTGCGCATACGCCGGGAAGCGCCCTGTGACGGACTTCGAATCCTCGCGTCGCGCTCCGTCCACCGGATTGTCCGGCGCGCTGCGGCGGCCGCGCTCCAGCGCAGCGCCACTGCCAGATCTGGCAGTTGTCGCTGGCGGGGACGGAGGCTTTAGTAGCCGCACTTTTTTCCAGGGCCGGGCAGTGGGACCGCAATGCATGGACGACATCGAGACCAGAGTGAGGAAACTGGTAGCCGCCCGGTTCGGCGTGGAGGAATGCGACATCCGGCTGGACAGCGACTTCCGTAACGACTTCGGTGCCGAGTCGCTCGAGGTGGTCGAACTGGTCATGGCCCTGGAAACGGAGTTCGGCGTCGAGATCGCCGATGACGATGCGGAACGGATCGAGACCGTGCGCCAGGCCATCGACTATCTCGAGGAAGCCGTGCCGACCTGACTCCCCCTGGACCACCGGCCGATGCCGTGGTCATTCCCTGCGAAACGCTGTGCGCCACCTCCCGCCCGTGCCGGCGGCAAGGTGCGCGACGTCCCGCGCTTCGATTACGCCGGATCGTCCAGCCCGCCCCGGGCCGATCCGGCTTTTTTTTGCCCGCCGCCGCGATTGCGAGGCGGCCGCCGTCGGTTGGATTTCCTGAATCTTCCCGCGCCTCGCCGGTCGACCGAACAAGGGCAGCGTGCCATTCCCGGCGCGTGCCCGCCATTCGTAACGGAGGTCGTCATGGCTACACGACGGAAAACAACACCCCAGGAAATCGATGATATCCAGGACCGCATGGGTTCGATGCGCGAGCTCGATTTCGACGAGCGCCGCCAGGCGCGCAAGGCGCGGATCGGCGACGAGCGGCCCGAGGCCGAGGTGGAGGCCGAGTTTTCCTCGCGGCGGGTACGTGAGGCGGGCCACGCTGGCGGGCAGCCGGACGAGGACGATGGTTACCAGGATAACGTCGGCATGGACGATCTGGCGCCGGAAACCCTGATCGACGAAAGCGGCGCCCGCTCGCCGGCCGAGCGCGGCGGCGAATCGCCCGCGGACAAGCGCCTGAGGGTCGTGCATGGCAACGAGATCGGAGCCGGCCACGGCCTCGACGAGGCCGAGCTGGCGCGTCGTGATCCGCTCGACGGTTCCTCCGACGAGGAACGCTGAGCGCGCAGACTGTATCGAAGTATTTCCGACGCCTGGCGTTCTGTGATCGATTCGGCTCGGTTGGAGTGCGCTGCCGCACGCTTTACAGCCGGACGGAGCGGGGCACCGGATCTACTGCAAAAGCTGATAGTTGTCTTCCCGGGTGACGGCGTTGCACGGTCCTGCGGCGTGCAACCCGGCCTGGGCGAAATACCGGCGGAGCGGACCAGGCTATCCCGTCGGAGGCGATGTCGCCGGGCTGCTGGCTTTCAAGGTTTCCCTTCGATGACCAGGAGCTACCCATGCAGCACAAAAGATCCCGCGCGATGGCGAGTCCGCGCTCGCCGTTCCTCTTCGTCTTGCTGGCGCTCGCCGTGGGCGGTACGGCCAATGCCCATGACGATGGCCTGCCGGCCTTCCGCTATTCGGCGGAGTTACTCGGCCAGTTGCAACTGCCCAGCGTGGCCCTGCCGCTGAATGACGACCTGTTCCTCTACGGTCGCGACGCCGAGGCGTTCGACCTCGAGGCCTACCTGGCGGTGAATGCGCCGGCGCTGCGCGACAAGAGCGAATACCTGGAGCACTGGAGCGGCTACTACAGCATCAACCCGAAAGTGTTGCTGACCCTGATGGTCATGCAATCCGGGCCGTTGGGGGCGCCGGACGAGCGCGCCTTGGCGGCGCCGCTGGGACGGCTGTCGGCGAAACGCGGCTTCGATGCCCAGGTCCGCGACGTGTTGCAGCAGTTGTCGCGGCGCTACTACGGTTTCGAGGAATACCAGTTGCGCCAGGCGGCTGCGCGCAAGGCCGTCGGCGAGGACGGCCTGAACGCGGCATCGGCCGCGCTGCTCGGTCTGTTGCGAGAGGGGGCGAAGGCCTCCGCCGTGCAAGGCGGCAATCCGCTCGGCGCCTACGCGCAGACCTTCCAGCGCCTGTTCGGCACCCCGGCCGCGGAACTCCTGCAGCCGCGCAACCGCGTGGCCCGGCAACTCCAGGCGAAGGCCGCGCTGGCGCCGCCATCCAACCTGATGCAATTGCCCTGGCGCCAGGGCTATTCCTGGCAGCCCAACGGAGCGCATTCGAACTCCGGCTCGGGCTATCCGTTCTCGTCCTTCGATGCGTCCTACGACTGGCCGCGCTGGGGCAGTGCGACCTACAGCGTGGTCGCCGCCCACCCCGGTACGGTACGGGTGCTGTCGCGCTGCCAGGTACGGGTGACCCACCCCAGCGGCTGGGCGACCAACTACTACCACATGGACCAGATCCAGGTGAGCAACGGCCAGCAGGTCAGCGCCGACACCAAGCTCGGCGTCTATGCCAGCAACATCAACACCGCGCTCTGCGAGGGTGGCAGCTCCACCGGACCGCACCTGCATTTCTCGCTGCTCTACAACGGCGCCTTCGTTTCCCTGCAGGGAGCCAGCTTCGGTCCGTACCGGATCAACGTCGGCACCAGCAACTACGACAACGACTGTCGCCGCTACTATTTCTACAACCAGAGCGCCGGCACCACCCATTGCGCTTTCCGCCCGTTGTACAACCCCGGCCTGGCGCTCTGAGTCGGCGCGGGGCCCGGCTCCAGCCGGGCTCCGCGCGAGGTCCCGCCGCGAGCGAAACGGCGCTGAATACCTGGCGCGTCGCTGCCGCCTCGCCCGGCGCCAGGCTGACCGCGTGGGCCGGCATGCTCAGCCGCGCCGTGGCAGTAGGGCGTAGGCGTCGCGAACCACATCCTTGCCGTAGTGGCGCTCCAGGCGGCGGACGACGAAGTGACCGCGCGCCATGGCCTGGAAATGGTTCATGAACACCGTGTTGATCGCCGCGCCGCCGAGGGCGCCGACGATGGGCACGATCTGCGCCGCGAGCTTTTCCGAATACTGCACGCCCAGGCGCTCGGCGACCTTGCGCACCAGGGCCAGGAGCATGGGCGCGGCCTTCTTGCTGCCGGCGTCCTTGCCGAGGAAGTCGGCGGCCGCCTTGACCTGCTGGGCCAGCGCCGTACGCACCGCGTAGTAGCCGGACTCCGACGCGTCGTCCGAGGCGGATTTGCCGCCGAGGGCGAAGACTTCGATACAGGCCATCAGGGTGTCCATGTCCCTGATCGACTCGCCCTCGCTGCGCGCGATGTCGGCGATGGAACGGAAGATGATGCCGGTGGTGACCGGCACCTCGACCAGCATCGCCAGCGGCCCGAAGAAGCCGCCGACGCCACCGGAAACGGCGGCGCCGAGGGTATGCAGGCGGTTCGCCGGTTGACCGCTGGCGTTTTCCTGGAGAGTGGCGGTGGCCGAGCGGGCGACTTTCAGCAGCGCTCCCTCGATCACCGAACCGAGCTTCTCGTTGACCTTCCGCGGCAGCTTCTTCAGGCCGTATTCGATCGGCGTGCCCAGCAGGCTGGTGAGTTGCGCGGTGAGTCCAGGGTTCTCCAGCAGGTTCTTGGCGGCCTGGAGTTGCTTGAGATCGGCGGGGGAAAGGCTCATGGAAGGTCCGGCTGACGGTGGTCGGTCAACCTAACCACTGTCCGCCGGCGTTGTCCACGCTCAATAGTCGCCGCGCTTGCGGAAGGCCCAGCGGCCGGCGAGGAAGGTGAAGCTGGCGACCAGCACGAGCATGATCCAGAAGCCTTCAGGATCGTCGGCGAAGGGAATCCCGCCGACGTTCATGCCGAAGAAGCCGGCGACGATGTTGATCGGCAGGGCCAGCACCGTGACCATGGTCAGGGTGAAGAGGATGCGGTTGTTCTGTTCGTTGAGCTTGGCCGCGATCTCTTCCTGCAGCAGCTTGATCCGTTCGCCCAGGGCGGTCAGGTCGCTGATCACCAGGGAGAACTCCTCGGTGGCTTCGCGCAGCTCACGCAGGTCGGCATCCTGTAGCCATTCCGGCGGTCGGTTGAGCAGGCGCAGCAGCGAACCGGGCTCCAGCGCCAGCAGGCGTTGCAGGCGTACCAGCACGCGCCGCATGGCGCCGAGGTCGGCGCGGTTGGCGGAGAGGCGCAGGGCCAGTAGCTGGTCCTCGATGCGGTCCACTGCGACGCTGGTTTCGCGGACGATCTGGGTCAGCACGTCGCCCTGGTCGCGCAACAGGTGGATCAGCAACTGCAGGGGCGAACGGAAAGGTTCGCCGTGCTTCACCGAAGAGCGCAGCTTGTCCACCGAGCGCAGCGGTTGCGCTCGTGCACTGACCAGCAGCCGGCCACGGGCGCAGACCCACAGGGTGGCGACGTCCGAAGAGACCAGGCCGAAGTTGAAGACCACGTCGTTGACCACTGCCAGCAGCGCCGAGTCGACGTGTTCGATGCGCGTCGAGCGCGACCCTTCGCGCAGGCTTTCGAAGAAATACTCCGGCAGTTCCAGATGCTTCTTCATCCAGCGCTCGCAGGCGGCATGGGCGAGGTTCAGGTGCAGCCAGAGGAACTCGTCCGGCGCCTCCTCGCGAGCCTGCCGCAGGCAGGCGAGGGCGGTAGCCGAGTCGATTTCCCGCCCCGCTTCGCCGGGGCGGAAACGGAAACCGTAGATCAGGCCGAACAGGTCGGCGTCCTGGGGCGGGGAGATACCGTGATGCATGGTCGCTCGCGGGAGAGGATCGGTTGGATAACTTGGCATCGTGACGATGACGCTTTGATTGCAGGACGATGAAGGCCGCTTCGCGGGATGCCCGGCGATGCTTTCCGTTGGAACTGTCGGGGGCGTCTTGCCGTCGCCTCGCGCCGACGAACTACGAGGTGCCGGGAAGTGCTATTTCATTTCTCCCGGTTTTTATGAAATACGCATCGTAGAGTTCTGATATTTGCCCGCTGGGTTATTTAGTCGATTTGCCGTGCCAGGTGATGGGGGTTGTTTATAAAGTATTATAACTTTTTGATTATATATTGTTTATCAATTAGATAGGCGTGTGATGGCTAAATGGCTGCATGTTTTCCAGGGGTTATCTAAATTGAATTTTTCATGGGGGTTTTCTTAGTCGTTATATATAAAGTCAGACTCGCCTTTTATTTAAAAGCTGCTATTTCTGGATTACATGGTGCGGCCGTTCGGTCGCTGCTTGACAAGAGGAATGTCGGAAATGTCGATCCAGGCGAAAGTTACCCCTATCGATCAGAGTATTTCTTCTGCGGCTGCCGTCGAGGTTCCGGAAAACGGGATACTCAAACTCTCCCAGAGCAGTAATATCGCGCTCGATGTCGCACCGGAGTCGGTGGCGGGATACTCGAAGAGCGGTTCGGACCTGATCGTCCAGCTGAAGACCGGGGAAAGCGTACGCATCGCCAACTTCTATGCGGAAGGCCAGCCTTCCAGCCAGCTGTTCCTGGCCGACAAGGACAAGCTGGTGGCGGTAGATCTGCCGCCGGTCGCCGCCGACGGGCCGCTGATGGCCGGCTACATCCCGCAGGAAAGCCTGGCCGGTTTCGAGTCGCTGACCGGCGCCGGTGTGCTCGGTGGCATGAGCGCAGGGACTGCGCTGCTGGTCGGTGCGGCGGCCATCGGCGCCGGGGTGGCGATTTCCAACAGCAGCGGCGGCGGTGGCGGCGGCGGTTCTTCGGTGCCCCCGGACACCACTCCGCCGAAGGCGGCCAGCGGCCTGAAGATAGCGCCTGACGGCAGCAGCATCAGCGGCCAGGCCGAGGCCGGCGCGAGCGTCGGCATCGATACCAATGGCGACGGCAAGCCGGACCTCACCGTGATCGCCGATGCCAACGGCAATTTCACCGCTCCGCTGAACCCGCCGCTGACCAATGGCCAGACGGTCACCGTGGTGGTCACCGACCCGGCTGGCAACGCCAGCCCGCCGGCCCAGGTCACCGCTCCGGACACTACCGCCCCGGCGCCGGCTACCGACGTGCAGGTGGCGCCGGACGGCAGCAGCGTCACCGGCAAGGCCGAACCCGGCTCGACGGTGGGCGTCGATACCGATGGCGACGGCCAGCCGGACACCACCGT
>NZ_KV819936.1:21640-21918 GCF_001815235.1 Pseudomonas sp. HMSC065H01
GTGGCGCCGGACGGCAGCAGCGTCACCGGCAACGCAGAGCCGGGCGCCACCGTCGGTGTCGACACCGATGGCGACGGCCAGCCGGACACCACCGTGGTGGTCGGCCCCGGCGGCAGCTTCGAGGTTCCGCTGAACCCGCCGCTGACCAATGGCGAGACGGTGACGGTGATCGTTACCGACCCGGCCGGCAACAACAGCACCCCGGTGACCGTCGAGGCGCCGGACACCACAGCCCCGGCGCCGGCCACCGACGTGCAGGTGGCGCCGGACGGCAGCAG
>NZ_KV819936.1:22018-22960 GCF_001815235.1 Pseudomonas sp. HMSC065H01
GACGGTGATCGTTACCGACCCGGCCGGCAACAGCAGCACCCCGGTCACCGCCGAAGCTCCCGACTTCCCCGACGCGCCCCAGGTCAATGCCAGCAACGGCAGCGTCCTCAGCGGTACGGCGGAAGCGGGCGTGACCATCGTGATCACCGACGGCAACGGCAATCCGATCGGCCAGACCAGCGCCGATGCCAACGGCAACTGGAGCTTCACCCCCGGTAGCCAACTGCCGGATGGCACCGTGGTCAATGTGGTGGCCAGGGACGCCGCCGGCAACAGCAGCCCGGCGACCTCCATCACCGTCGACGGCGTGGCGCCGAACGCGCCGGTGGTCGAGCCGAGCAACGGCAGCGAACTCAGCGGGACTGCCGAACCGGGCAGCAGCGTGACCCTGACCGACGGCAATGGCAATCCGATCGGCCAGACCACCGCCGATGCCAACGGCAACTGGTCTTTCACGCCGTCCACCCCGCTGCCGGACGGTACCGTGGTCAACGTGGTGGCCAGGGATGCCGCCGGCAACAGCAGTCCGCCGGCCAGCGTTACCGTGGATGCCGTCGCGCCGGCCACGCCCACCGTCGATCCGAGCAACGGTACGACCCTCAGCGGCACCGCCGAGCCGGGCGCTACCGTGACCCTGACCGACGGCAACGGCAACCCGATTGGCCAGGTCACCGCCGACGGCAGCGGCAACTGGACCTTCACCCCGAGCACGCCGTTGCCCAACGGCACGGTGGTCAACGCCACGGCTACCGACCCGTCCGGCAACGCCAGTTCGCCGGCCAGCGTCACCGTGGACGCCGTGGCACCGGCCACGCCAGTGGTCAACCCGAGCAACGGCACCACGCTCAGCGGCACCGCCGAGCCGGGCGCCACCGTGACCCTGACCGATGGCAACGGCAATCCCATCGGGCAGGTCACCGCCGATGGCAGCGGCAACTGGAG
>NZ_KV819936.1:23060-24767 GCF_001815235.1 Pseudomonas sp. HMSC065H01
CCGATGGCAGCGGCAACTGGAGCTTCACTCCGACCACGCCGTTGCCCAACGGCACCGTGGTCAACGCCACGGCCACCGACGCCTCCGGCAACACCAGTGCGGGCAGCAGTGTCACCGTGGACTCGGTAGCCCCGGCCACGCCAGTGATCAACCCCAGCAACGGCACCACGCTCAGCGGCACCGCCGAGCCGGGCAGCAGCGTGACTCTGACCGATGGCAACGGCAACCCGATTGGCCAGGTCACCGCCGACGGCAGCGGCAACTGGAGCTTCACCCCGTCCACGCCGCTGGCGGATGGAACCGTGGTCAACGCCACGGCCACCGATCCGGCGGGCAACACCAGCGGCCAGGGCAGCACCACCGTCGATGGCGTGGCGCCGACCACGCCGACCGTCAACCTGAGCAACGGCAGCAGCCTCAGCGGCACTGCGGAACCGGGCAGCACGGTGATCCTCACCGACGGCAACGGCAATCCGATCGCCGAGGTCACCGCCGACGGCAGCGGCAACTGGACCTACACCCCGTCCACGCCGATCGCCAACGGCACCGTGGTCAACGTGGTGGCCCAGGACGCCGCCGGCAATAGCAGCCCGGGCGCCAGCGTCACCGTGGACTCGCAGGCCCCGGCGGCTCCGGTGGTCAACCCGAGCAACGGCACTACGCTCAGCGGCACCGCCGAGCCGGGCGCTACCGTGACCCTGACCGACGGCAACGGCAACCCGATTGGCCAGGTCACCGCCGACGGCAGCGGCAACTGGAGCTTCACACCGGGCACGCCGCTGGCCAACGGCACCGTGGTCAACGCCACGGCCAGCGACCCGACCGGCAATACCAGCGCTCCGGCCAGCACCACCGTGGACTCGGTGGCGCCGGCCGCGCCGGTGGTCAATCCGAGCAACGGCGCGGAGATCAGCGGCACCGCCGAACCGGGCGCCACGGTGACCCTGACCGATGGCAGCGGCAATCCGATCGGGCAGGTCACTGCCGACGGCAGCGGCAACTGGAGCTTCACCCCGTCCACGCCGCTGGCGGATGGAACCGTGGTCAACGCCACCGCTACCGACCCGGCCGGCAATACCGGCGGCCAGGGCAGCACCACCGTGGACGCCATCGCGCCGGCCACGCCGACCGTCAACCTGAGCAATGGCAGCAGCCTCAGCGGCACCGCCGAGCCGGGCAGCACGGTGATCCTCACCGACGGCAACGGCAATCCGATCGCCGAGGTCACCGCCGACGGCAGCGGCAACTGGACCTACACCCCGTCCACGCCGATCGCCAACGGTACTGTGGTCAACGTGGTGGCCGAGGACGCCGCCGGTAACAGCAGCCCGCCGGCGACGGTGACCGTCGATTCCAGCGCGCCGCCGGCGCCGGTGATCAACCCGAGCAACGGCGTCGTCATCAGCGGCACCGCCGAGGCCGGTGCCACCGTGACCCTCACCGATGCCGGCGGCAACCCGATAGGGCAGGTCACCGCCGACGGCAGCGGCAACTGGAGCTTCACGCCGGGCACGCCGCTGGCCAACGGCACGGTGATCGTCGCCACGGCCACCGACCCGACCGGCAATACCGGCCCGCAGGCCGCCACCACGGTGGACGCGGTGGCGCCGCCGGCGCCGGTGATCGATCCGAGCAACGGCACGACCATCAGCGGCACCGCGGAGGCCGGGGCCAAGGTGATCCTCACCGACGGCAACGGCAACCCGA
>NZ_KV819936.1:24867-25535 GCF_001815235.1 Pseudomonas sp. HMSC065H01
GGCACGGTGGTCAACGCCGTGGCCCAGGACCCTGCGGGCAATACCGGCCCGCAGGGCAGCACTACCGTGGACGCGGTGGCGCCGAACACGCCTGTGGTCAATCCGAGCAACGGCAACCTGCTCAACGGTACCGCCGAGCCGGGCAGCACCGTGACCTTGACCGACGGCAACGGCAACCCGATCGGCCAGACCACCGCCGATGGCAGCGGCAACTGGAGCTTCACGCCCGGCTCGCAACTGCCCAACGGCACCGTGGTCAACGTGACCGCGAGCGACGCCGCCGGCAATACCAGCCCTCCCGCTACCACGACGGTGGATTCCTCACTGCCGTCGATCCCGCAGGTGGATCCGAGCAACGGCTCGGTGATCAGCGGCACCGCGGACGCCGGCAACACCATCATCATCACCGATGGCAACGGCAACCCGATTGGCCAGGTCACCGCCGACGGCAGCGGCAACTGGTCCTTCACTCCAGGCATCCCGCTGCCGGATGGCACGGTGGTCAACGTGGTGGCGCGCAGCCCAAGCAATGTCGACAGTGCGCCGGCGGTGATCACGGTGGATGGCGTGGCCCCGGCGGCGCCGGTGATCGATCCGAGCAACGGCACCGAGATAAGCGGTACCGCGGAAGCTGGCGCGACGGTGATCCTCACCGATGGCGGCGGCAA
>NZ_KV819936.1:25635-26386 GCF_001815235.1 Pseudomonas sp. HMSC065H01
CGGCCAGCACCACGGTGGACTCGGTGGCGCCGGCCGCGCCGGTGATCGACCCGAGCAACGGCAGCGTGATCGCCGGTACCGCGGAAGCCGGTGCGACGGTGATCCTCACCGATGGCGGCGGCAACCCGATCGGCCAGGCCACCGCCGACGGCAGCGGCAACTGGACGTTCACCCCGAGCACCCCGCTGGCCAACGGCACCGTGATCAACGCCGTGGCCCAGGACCCGGCCGGCAATACCAGCGGTCCGGCCAGCGTCACCGTCGATGCCATCGCCCCGCCGGCGCCGGTGATCAATCCGAGCAATGGAGTCGTCATCAGCGGTACGGCGGAAGCCGGGGCCACGGTGATCCTCACCGACGGCAACGGCAACCCGATCGGCCAGGTCACCGCCGACGGCAGCGGCAACTGGGCCTTCACGCCCGCTACGCCGTTGGCCAATGGCACGGTGATCAATGCGCTGGCCCAGGACGCCGCCGGCAACAACAGCAGTCCCACCAGCGCCACCGTCGACTCGCTGGCGCCAGCAGCCCCGGTGATCGATCCGAGCAACGGTAGCGTGATCGCCGGTACCGCCGAGGCTGGTGCCACGGTGATCCTCACCGACGGCAACGGCAACCCGATCGGCCAGGTCACCGCCGATGGCAGCGGCAACTGGAGCTTCACGCCCGGCACGCCGCTGTCCAATGGCACGGTGGTCAATGCGGTGGCCCAGGACGCTGCCGGCAACACCAGCGGCCCGGCCAGCACCAC
>NZ_KV819937.1:0-1707 GCF_001815235.1 Pseudomonas sp. HMSC065H01
TCCGGCACCTCCGGCTCCGACGACTGGCGCTCCCCGGTCGCCGGCTGAGCCGCGACCGCCGCACGCGGCCAGCCTCGCTGGCCGTCGTGCCCTCGATGACCCATAGCGCCGTGGCCAGGAAAGCCCGCGCCGGGTCGATGCCGCTTTGTTTGTTGTAGGCAGCTTCCGATCGAGCCTGCGCGCCCTTGTCTCGCCCGCGCCAGGCAGGACAATCGAATCGGTCGCCTGCGCCAGTGAGGGACAACGGATGTTCGCAGCAGCCAACCAGACCCATTTCAGCCTCGCCATCGACGGCCTCGCCCTCGACCTGCAGGTGCTCTCCTTCAGCGGCCGCGAAGCCATCAGCCAGCCGTTCGCCTTCGACCTGGAGCTGGTCGGCGAACGCCCCGTGCCGGACCTCGAAAGCCTGCTGCACAAACCCGCCTTCCTTACCCTCGGGCCCGCCGGCAACGGTATCCACGGCCTGGTGCGCAGCGCCGGACAGGGCGACTCGGGCAAGCGCCTGACCCGCTACCGCATCACCCTCGTCCCGCAACTGGCCTACCTCGCCCAGCGCACCAACCAGCGCATCTTCCAGCACCTCACGGTGCCGCAGATCGTCGGCCGGGTGCTGGAGGAACACGGCATCCTCGCCGACGCCTACCGCTTCCAGCTCGGCACCCGCTACCCCGAGCGCGAATACTGCGTGCAGTACGACGAGAGCGACCTGCAGTTCGTCCAGCGCCTGTGCTGCGAGGAGGGCATCCATTTTCATTTCCAGCACAGCGCCACGGCGCACCTGCTGGTATTCGGCGACGACCAGACGGTGTTCCCGCGGCTCGCGCCGGTGGCCTACCAGCAGGACTCCGGCCTGGTCGCCGACCGGCCGGCGGTCAAGCGCTTCGGCGTACGCCTGGAAACCCGCACTAGCCGCGTCACCCGCCGCGACTACGACTTCGAGAAACCGCGCCTGACGCTGGAAAGCGCCGCCCGCGGCGAAGCCCGGCCGGACCTCGAGGACTACGACTATCCCGGTCGCTTCGTCGACCGCGAGCGCGGAAAGCACCTGGCCAGGCGCGCCCTCGAACGGCAGCGCAGCGACTACCGCCTGGCCGAGGGCCGCAGCGACCAACCGTTGCTGCTCAGCGGCCACTTCCTGCCGCTGGCCGCCCATCCCCAGGCGGGCTGGAACGACCTCTGGCTGCTCACCGAGGTGATTCACGAGGGGCGGCAGCCTCAGGTGCTGGAGGAAAGCATCGTCTCCGATGCCTCGGCGAGCCCGGACGACTTCCGGCAGGGTTACCGCAACCGCTTCCAGGCCACGCCCTGGGAGGCGTTCTTCCGTCCCCCACCGACGCCGCCGAAGCCGCGCATCCTCGGCACGCAGAGCGCGGTGGTGACCGGCCCGAAGGGCGAGGAAATCCACTGCGATCGCTACGGTCGGGTGAAGGTGCAATTCCACTGGGATCGCGAGGGCCAGGCCGACGACAGCAGCAGTTGCTGGTTACGCGTTGCCTCCGGCTGGGCGGGAAGGAACTACGGTGCCATCGCCATCCCGCGGGTCGGCATGGAGGTGCTGGTGACCTTCCTCGAAGGCGATCCCGACCAGCCGCTGGTCACCGGCTGCCTGTTTCACAGGGAACATCCGGTGCCCTACGAACTGCCGGGGCACAAGACCCGCAGCGTCTTCAAGAGCCTCAGCAGCCCTGGCGGCGGTGGCTACAACGA
>NZ_KV819937.1:1807-17385 GCF_001815235.1 Pseudomonas sp. HMSC065H01
ATCTTCGTCCATGCCCAGCGCGACTGGGACGAAAACATCGAGCACGACCAGAAGATCCGCGTCGGTCACCAACGCCACGACACCGTGCAGGCGAACAGCTACAGCGAGTTCAAGGCCGAGGAACACCGCACCACCCACGCCGAGCGCAAGGTGGAGGTCCGAGCCAGCGACCACCTCACCGTAGCCAACGACCAGCACCTGAAGATCGCCAGCGGCCAGTTCGTCGAGGCCGGCCAGGAGATCCACCTGAGCAGCGGTCTGAAGGTGGTGCTGGAGGCCGGCGCCGAACTGACCCTCAAGGGCGGCGGCAGCTTCCTCAAGCTCGACGCCAGCGGCGTGACCCTCTCCGGGGCCAACGTCCGGGTCAACTCCGGCGGCAGCCCGGGCAACGGCAGCGGCGCGGCGCCGCTGTTGCCGGGGCCGCCGCTCGACGCGGATGCGGCGACAGCGGGCCAGGTACTGGACAACCCGGCGCGTAGCCGTCCCGAGCGGAAGGGGCCGGAACAATTGATCGTCGATGTCTGGGGAGACCCGGCGCAAGGAAGCCAGGTCGTACTGTTGCCACCGGAGAGCGAGGCATGAGCGGATTCCAGGACCAGAGTATCGACGAAGGCGTGCGCAAGCGCACCGCCTACCAGAACGATCGGCGTGCACGACTGGCATTGAACGTCGAGCGACAGGACGGCGGTATCCTGCAGATTCCGGTGGCCAGCGATATGCTCGGCCATGAGGAGCACGAGCGTATCCAGCAGAACACCTTCCTGGCTGTGATGCCGCTGGTCCGCCTGCCAACGCTGGGCAAGGCCGGTTATGGCGACCAGCTGCCCGCCGGCGCGCTACCGCGGGCGGGACGGATCTACCTGTTCCAGGACGGCAAGTTGTGGCGCGAACTGGAATGTGATGGCAAGGGCAACCTGTTCGAAGTCGATCTCCTGCAGGGGCGCAGCCAGCGTGCGGACAAGCGTCCGGCCGTAGGCAAGACACAAGCGCTGATCCTGGTGCCGGTGCTGGTCAAGGGGCAGTTCGTGATCCCACGCTACACCATGGCCTATAGCGAAACTCCCTGGCCTTGGTCGTACATCGACTGGCTGGAGGAGGACCCGCAGCGGGTCAACCGGCGCTGCCAGCAGATGGCGTCCGCTTGGAACGCCTCGGTGGCCAACCAGCACTGGAAAGCCTCCATCCATCAACCCGCGCTGGTCATTGATCATCACGCCCAGGGTTTGCGACCTCGCGACTTCAACGTCGAGAGCGCGCTGGAAGACCCGGCGGAATTCACACCTGCGTTCGCCGCCTTTCGCGAAGAGTCGCTGGTGTGCCAGTTGCAGCGACGCCAGCAGGAATTGGCGCCCCTGCTGAAGCAGGCTCCGCCCTCTGCGCTACCTACTCTGGAAGCCGGAGAGGACGTACTGGAAACCCTCAAGCTGCGTGGCCATCCCAACCTCATCGGGCTGATGCTCGACGACTCGCTGTTCGCCTTGCGCCACGCTGCGGCGCAGGCGCGCCACTGCGCCGCCTACTTGCGCAGCCTCAATGCACTGCTGCCGCACCGTCCCAACGGACGCTATGCACAGGTGCTGAGCAACATGCTCGACGGCCCGCTCGCCAAGCTCAGGGGCGAGGTCGATCAGGCCGAACTGGACGAGGCGATCTTCGCCGAGGAGCGACAGTCTTGCCGAATCCACCTGACGCAGCAGGTCGAGCATCTGGTTGCCCTGCTGGAAGGCCCCTTGCACCCGGTGTTGCAGGACTGGACCCACCAGTGCGACGAAGCCCTGCTGGAGCCCTACAGCCTGATGAGCGAGGCACTGGCTGCGCTGAACCAGCTTCCCGACCGCTGCGACGCACTGTACAGCGGTACCGCCTACCGGGCGCTGGCGGCACATGTCGAGCGGGTGGTCAGCACGGTTCTGCAGGCAAGCCACCCGCTTGGCGCCATGCTCCTGGCCAAGGACGAAGGACAACTTCCCGAGCCGGTTCGGCGCCTGCAGGCGCTGCGCGATAGCCCGCGGACGCCGGACCCCGATGCAATGGGCCTCAGCACGCTGATGCTGGGAGCCAGTCTGCTGGGCGAGGTCGACCAGCCCAGCGCCGGCAAGAGCCTCGCCTACTTCCTCGGCGACCTGCTGGACGTGTTCGGCGCCAGCGTAGTCGAGCAACTCGGCCGGCTGTCCCAGGGCGCCACCCAGATCCAGCTCGACCGCTTGTTCGCACCGACCTTCAATACTCTGAGCGCCCTCTCGGTGAAGATGAAAGGTATCCGCCTGCTGCCCGACAGTCAGGTGCCGCTCGACATGGTTGTCGTCGGCGTGCGCGGAGCCGGCCTGCGCAACGGTCTGACCGAGGTCGAGCGCCAGGAGCTGAGGCGCAAGAGCTATCGGCGCGCCATCGTTCAGGACGGTGCCGGCAATCCCCTGGCCGGCACCAGTCCCCGCGACACCGGCATGAGTCGCGCCAACCTGCGCAACGTCATGGTGGTGGCGGTACCCAAGGATCACCCGGACCTGCTTGCCTACACGAAATTCCGTACGCAGTTAGGCACGTTGACCCAGGTGATGGAGAACACTCGCATCGTGCCGACGATGATGCTGGGGTTTGCGATTTATAACTTGAATGTGCAGGTGCAGGCATACAGTGGCTTTGTAGACAGTGGAGAAAAGCACAGAGGGACGATCGGGGCTGTCGGTGCAGTAATCGATTTAACAGCCGCTGGAGGAAGCCATGCAAAGCTGCTTTTCGGACCATCTACTGCAAAGTATCTAGAAACCCCACGTATATCGGTAGCCCAAATATCCCCTCGATGGGCCAGGAATCTAGAAGTTCAAACAGGCAGCCCTAAGTTAGGGTTGCTACGTGGGCTTGGTGGCGCAGCCACACTATTCGGTGCAGGCATCAGTGTATGGGATGGCTACCGAGCTTTGAGGCAGGGAGATAGCGATGCGGCTGCGGCCTACGGTGTGGCCGCAGTGGGTGGGGGCCTTTGGGGTGCCTACGTCCTAGGATGGATAGTAAACCCTTATGCTTTGCTGGCTGGTGCGGTTTTGGCGATCGGAGGCACTGTGGTCGCTAATCTACTGACTGACAGCGATGCGGAAACCATCGTCAAGAAAGGCCCCTTCGGCCGGCAATTCGCCGAGGCTGGCCTGCTCGATTCGCTGATGGGCCAGGACCAGCGCTTCGCCCATCTGAAAGACCCGCAAACGGCCTATCGCCAATTGCTGGGAGTCCTCGGCCATCCGCGGGTCTTTGTCCATCGCCTGGAAGACTGGCGCAAATTGGCGCCGGCGGCGCATCGATCTGTCTTGCAGGAAGCGGAACGGGGTCGCCAAGCGGTCAGCCGCACTGCGCTATCCTGCATCGACCCCAAGTTGCAGGCGCTGGAGGCAAACGATTGGGCCGTGGTGCTGAGTTCCCCGCTCCTGGCCATGTTCGAGAATGGCCAGAAGGCGTTCCGCCTGGTGGCCCAGGAGTTTCTCAGCAGCTTGCCGATCGATCCGGGCACCCTGTTCGGCGTCAAGCGCTACCATCGGGTCCCCGCGGGCCCCGCCAAGCTCGAAGCCTTGCCGTTGGATGCTGCCAGCGTGCTCTATGTGCTGCCGGCCAGCCTGCCGATTCCGCAGTTGTCTCCTCGGGCCCGCTATAGCATGCGCATGACCCAGGGTTTGAAGATCAGCGCACAGTTCGAACTCAATGCCGACCAGCCTGAGCAGCGGCTTGTCCTGCCTCAACCCAGCCCGAAGAGTTGGAGTGCATTCACATCCGCCAATCGGTACCTTCCCCCGGACGACTTGGGCCCCCATGCTGCGCCACCTTATTGGTTGATAGAGAACAGTGAGTTCAACGTATGACTGTACACATGGATGCCACGTACTCAGCCAGTGCTTATCGCAGTGAAGTCAACGACTCTTTACCGCCGCCAAGGTGGAAGGAGGAGTCTAACCGTAATGGTATTTTTGACACCCATCTTGCCTTTGGGAACTATGCCAATCTAGATCCGGAAATGGAGATTGTAGGGCAGCTTTCGATCGGGGCTGAGGATAAGTCAGAGGTTGGAGGTGCTGAGGCATATTGCAACTCTATGCGTTGGCAGTTCCAGAACTCTAGCAGAATTCCTTATATAATATTCACGCTTAGGATGCTGTGCTATTTTTTTGTATGGATTGCTTTGGGAATTGGCATAATGGGAGAAGCCGCCGGAGAGTGGAGGAGGGACATACAGCAACTCTACACCTTGGTTTGCTCATTCTTTGTGGTGGCTGTTTCAGTAATATCCATGGTGGCCTTTCTTTCGAATAAAAAATATCTTCACGTTATTCAGATGTCGGGTTTTTTATTTTCAATCCCATTGGCTTTGTACCAGTATGGAACAATATTTGGAACCAATGGTTTGCAAATAGCAATTTGGATAGGCGTAGCTACTTATTTTATGGGTGCAGTCGGCTTCAGCGCCATCCTTTGGCTCTACAGCAAAGTCTTCAAGCAAGATGGCAGTGAATTCAATCGCCTGGACGGCATGCTCCGCTTCAAGCGTCGCTTCCGCCGCCTGTTCGTCGCTCCCTTCGACGAGTTCGATCCGGTGCTGCAATTGCTGCCCAGTGGCTACGGCAGCCACGACTATGCGCTCTGGTTGCATCACCGCTATACCGACAACAAGGTCTGTCTGGCCACCCGCGTCCACTCCCTCGGTCTCGACAAGGTCAATGCCCTGGCCTTCTGGGACTGCCTGCAACGCTACATGGACGTGACCCAGCCGTTGCCCGACCTGCCGGTCCTGGAGCCGAGCCGCCCCTTAGATCCGGTCACCGCCGAGCATGATCGGCATACCGGACGCGATCCCCATTACTGGCGCCAGCGCACCTACCAGGGCTGGCCAGCCAAGGAGCGCAAGGAGCTGGACCGACGCCTGCATGAGTATCCCTGGCAACAGCAGCCCTGCATCGTCAGGGCGCGCATCGATCCCGGGCTAAGCATCGAAGCCTATTACCGGCGCCAGGAAGCCAAGGGCATTTTTGCCACGCCCAGGGCCGATGATTTCAATGATGAGCACTGATGCTGAGTTATTCCGCCATTGCGACCGGTTAGCGAAGAAGGACTTTCACTAGAGTGGCTGTCGATCTACAAGGGCGTTCCTGTCCCGCCGTGCGATCAAGTCTCGGGTAGGACAGGGAGATCTGCCGGGCACTGGGCGCGACTTCAGCGCTGTGCCAGCAGTTTTCTGCCGCGGGCGACGGCGGCACGGACCTGGTTCGGCGCGGTGCCGCCGATATGGTCGCGGGCGTTGACCGAGCCTTCCAGGGTCAGCACGTCGAAGACGTCGGCGTCGATCTGCTCGCTGAAGCGGCGCAGTTCGTCGAGGCTCATCTCGGCGAGGTCCTTGCCGCTGTCTACGCCGTACTTCACTGCGTGGCCGACGATCTCGTGGCAGTCGCGGAACGGCAGGCCCTTGCGCACCAGGTAGTCCGCCAGGTCGGTGGCGGTGGAGAAACCGCGGCGTGCCGCCTCGCGCATGATCTCGCGCCGGGGCCGGATCGCCGGGACCATGTCGGCGAAGGCGCGCAGGCTATCGCGCAGGGTGTCGGCGGCGTCGAACAGCGGTTCCTTGTCTTCCTGGTTGTCCTTGTTGTAGGCCAGCGGCTGGCCCTTCATCAGGGTCAGCAAGCCGGTGAGGGCGCCGAACACCCGGCCGGACTTGCCGCGTACCAGCTCCGGCACGTCGGGGTTCTTCTTCTGCGGCATGATCGAGGAGCCGGTGCAGAAGCGGTCGGGCAGGTCGATGAACTGGAACTGCGCGCTGGTCCACAGCACCAGCTCTTCCGAGAAGCGCGACAGGTGCATCATCGCCAGGCTGGCGGTGGCGCAGAATTCGATGGCGAAGTCGCGGTCGGAGACGCCGTCCAGGGAGTTACCGCCAACCGCGTCGAAGCCCAGCAACTGGCAGGTGATCTCGCGCTGGATCGGGTAGGTGGTGCCGGCCAGGGCCGCCGAGCCGAGCGGCATGCGGTTGACCCGCTTGCGGCAGTCGACCAGGCGCTCGTAGTCGCGGCTGAGCATCTCGAACCAGGCCAGCAGGTGGTGGCCGAAGGTCACCGGCTGGGCGGTCTGCAGGTGGGTGAAACCGGGCATGATGGTGTCGGCTTCCGCTTCGGCCAGGCCCAGCAGGCCCTCCTGCAGGCGGGTGATCTCGGCGAGGATGGTGTCGATCTCGTCGCGTAGCCAGAGGCGGATGTCGGTGGCCACCTGGTCGTTGCGCGAGCGGCCGGTGTGGAGCTTCTTGCCGGTGACGCCGATGCGGTCGGTCAGGCGCGCCTCGATGTTCATGTGCACGTCTTCCAGGTCGACGCGCCAGTCGAAGCTGCCGGCTTCGATTTCCGCCTGGATCTGTTGCAGGCCGTCGATGATCGCATCGCGCTCGGCGTCGCTCAGCACGCCGACCTTGGCCAGCATCGTGGCGTGGGCGATGGAACCCATGATGTCGTGGCGGTAGAGACGCTTGTCGAAGTCGACGGAGGCGGTGAAACGGGCGACGAAGGCGTCGACGGGCTCGCTGAAGCGGCCGCCCCAGGACTGGTTGGTCTTCTCTACGCTCATGGTATCTCTCGCTGCAACAAGAAACGGACAGGCCGCGCGGCCTGCGTGACGGGCAAAGTGCGACGATGATAGCAGGCCGGGAGGAAAAACCGGCGGCTCGTCGACGAAGCCGGAACGAGCGCTGTTTCGCGGTTTTTTGCGGCAGATGGCATTTCGGTGCTTTATTTCGCCCGTACGCCCGCGGCTGTCTTGCGGGCGCCCCGGGCCTTGCGGAAACTCTGTCGATGCCTATCCGATTCAAGCCCGGCCGCTCGACCCGGCCGGCCGTCCAAGACGACTTCTTCATTCCCGAGCTCTGCGAAGCCGAAGCCCTGTTCACCCTGGTGCTGCTGGCGGAGCTGCTGGTGCTGGTGCTGGTGCTGGCGGAGCCGATGACGCCGAGCTTCAACTGGGTGCGCCTGGCCCTGGCGTCGCTGTTCGTGCAGTGGATCGTACTGCTCTCGGCGGCGCTGTTCTGCCGCCTGCGGCCATTGCTCGCGCGCCTGCCGGTGGCGCTGGCGGGGAGTGCCTGCTGCCTGTTGGTGGTGGCCCTCACCCTGGGCTGCACGGCGGTCGCCGAGCACTATCAACTGGGCGGAGAACTGACGCGTGCCGGCGAGGTCAATCTGTATCTGCGGCACGCGCTGATCGCGCTGATCATGTCCGCCCTGGTGCTGCGCTACTTTTACCTGCAGAGCCAGTGGCGCCGGCAGCAGCAGGCCGAGTTGCAGGCGCGCCTGGAATCGCTGCAGGCGCGGATTCGCCCGCACTTCCTGTTCAACAGCCTGAACAGCATCGCCAGCCTGATCGAGCTGGACCCGCTGAAGGCCGAGCATGCGGTGCTGGACCTGTCCGACCTGTTCCGGGCCAGCCTGGCGAAGCCCGGCACTTTAGTTTCCTGGGAGGAGGAACTGGCGCTGGCAAGGCGCTATCTTTCCATTGAGCAGTATCGTCTTGGCGATCGCCTGCAACTGGACTGGCAGGTACACGGGGTGCCGGCCAACCTGCCGATCCCCCAACTGACCTTGCAGCCGCTGCTGGAAAATGCGCTTATCTATGGCATCCAGCCGCGGGTCGAAGGTGGCCTGGTGCAGGTCGAGGCGGTTTATCGTGAAGGAGTGTTCCAGCTATGTGTGAGCAACCCCTACGACGAGGCGCTCGAGTCGCCCCCGTCGAAAGGCACGCGACAGGCGTTACACAATATCGATGCACGACTTGGGGCACTTTTCGGGCCTAAAACGAGTCTCAGCGTCGAGCGCCGTGACGGACGGCACTACACCTGTCTACGCTATCCATGTGCGCGACTCATGCAGGAAGCCTGAGCTTATGAATGTCCTGATTGTCGATGACGAACCTCTGGCGCGAGAGCGCCTGGCCCGATTGGTAGGGCAACTGGACGGCTATCGCGTCCTCGAGCCCTCGGCCAGCAATGGCGAAGAAGCGCTGACGCTGATCGACAGCCTCAAGCCCGATATCGTCCTGCTGGATATCCGCATGCCCGGTCTGGACGGCCTCCAGGTCGCGGCCAGACTCTGCGAGCGGGAAGCGCCGCCGGCTGTGATCTTCTGCACGGCCCATGACGAATTCGCCCTGGAAGCCTTCCAGGTCAGCGCCGTGGGCTACCTGGTCAAGCCGGTGCGCAGCGAAGACCTGGCCGAGGCGTTGAAGAAAGCCTCGCGACCGAACCGCGTGCAACTGGCCGCGCTGACCAAGCCCCCGGCCTCCGGCGGCAGCGGTCCGCGCAGCCACATCAGTGCGCGGACCCGCAAGGGGATCGAGCTGATCCCGCTGGAAGAGGTGATCTTCTTCATTGCCGACCACAAGTACGTGACCTTGCGCCATGCGCAGGGCGAGGTGCTGCTGGACGAGCCGTTGAAGGCGCTGGAAGACGAGTTCGGCGAGCGCTTCGTGCGCATCCACCGCAACGCGCTGGTCGCCCGCGAACGGATCGAACGCCTGCAGCGTACGCCGCTGGGGCATTTCCAGCTCTACCTGAAAGGCCTCGACGGCGATGCACTGACCGTCAGCCGGCGGCACGTGGCCGGGGTCAGGCGTCTGATGCATCAGCTCTGACGGCGGTCGGCGGTTCGCCAGCGACCCGGGTGCGGCTATCGGGCCCAGCGTCCGCGCACTCGGGTTCGAACTGTTATCATGGGCGCATCCCTGTGCACGGAATATCCCATGTCGTCCCGCGAAATCCGCATCGCCACTCGCCAGAGCGCCCTCGCCTTGTGGCAGGCCGAATACGTCAAGGCGCGCCTGGAGCAGGCTCATCCTGGCCTGACCGTCACCCTGCTGCCGATGACCAGTCGCGGCGACAAGCTGCTCGACGCACCGCTGGCGAAGATCGGCGGCAAGGGCCTGTTCGTCAAGGAACTGGAAACCGCCCTGCTCGAAGGCGCCGCCGACATCGCGGTGCATTCGATGAAGGACGTGCCGATGGACTTTCCCGAGGGGCTCGGCCTCTACACCATCTGCGAGCGCGAAGACCCGCGTGACGCTTTCGTCTCGAACACCTACGCCAGCCTCGAGCAACTGCCAGCCGGCAGCGTGGTCGGCACCTCCAGCCTGCGCCGCCAGGCGCAGCTGCTGGCGCGCCGGCCGGACCTGCAGATCCGTTTCCTGCGAGGCAACGTCAATACCCGCCTGGCCAAGCTGGATGCCGGCGAATACGACGCGATCATCCTCGCCGCCGCCGGCCTGATCCGCCTCGGCTTCGAGTCGCGCATCCGCTCCTCGATCAGTGTCGACGACAGCCTGCCCGCCGGCGGACAAGGCGCCGTCGGCATCGAATGCCGTACGGCCGACAGCGACCTGCATGCCTTGCTGGAACCCTTGCACCATACCGACACGGCTCTGCGGGTCACTGCCGAGCGCGCGCTGAACAAGCGGCTCAACGGCGGTTGCCAGGTGCCGATCGCCTGCTACGCCATCCGCGAGGGCGACCAACTGTGGCTGCGCGGCCTGGTCGGCCAGCCTGATGGCACCCAGTTGCTGCGCGCCGAGGGGCGGGCGCCACTGGCGGAAGCCGAGGCGCTGGGCGTGCGGGTGGCCGAGGACCTGCTGGAGCAGGGCGCCGAAGCGATTCTCGAAGCCGTCTACGGCGAGGCCGGACATCCGTGAGCGGCTGGCGGCTCCTGCTGACGCGCCCCGACGAGGAGTGCGCGGCCCTGGCCGCCAGCCTCGGCGAGGCGGGCGTCCATAGCAGCAGCCTGCCGCTGTTGGCGATCGATCCGCTGGAAGAAACCCCGGAGCAGCGTACGCTGATGCTCGACCTGGACCGCTACTGCGCGGTGGTGGTGGTCAGCAAGCCGGCGGCGCGCCTGGGGCTGGAGCGGCTCGACCGCTACTGGCCGCAGCCGCCGCAGCAGACCTGGTGCAGCGTCGGCGCGGCGACCGCGGCGATCCTCGAGGCCTACGGCCTCGACGTAACCTACCCTGAACAGGGCGACGACAGCGAAGCGTTGCTGGCGCTGCCGGCGTTCCAGGATTCCCTGCGCGTGCACGATCCGAAAGTGCTGATCATGCGCGGCGAAGGTGGCCGAGAATTCCTCGCCGAGCGCCTGCGCGGCCAAGGCGTGCAGGTGGACTACCTGCCACTCTACCGGCGCCGGGCTCCGGACTATCCGGCCGGAGAGCTGCTGGCAAGGGTGCGGGCGGAACGCCTGAACGGCCTGGTGGTCAGCAGTGGACAGGGTTTGCAAAATCTGTATCAGTTGGCGGCAGCCGATTGGCCCGAGATAGGCCGGTTGCCGCTGTTCGTACCCAGCCCGCGGGTCGCCGAGATGGCGCGCGAACTGGGTGCGCAACGGGTGATTGATTGCCGGGGCGCGAGCGCGCCGGCCTTGCTGGCGGCCCTGACGAGCGCCGCCTAGAACTTTCTTGACCAAAGGATGGACCTGTGAGCGAAGCAGTCACTCCCCAAGACGACGCAAGAACTTCCACTTCCACCCCTTCTCCCGTTGCACCCGATGCATCCAGGCGTTCCGGTACCGCCACCGGCCTGGCGTTGCTCGCCCTGCTGGTTGGCGTGGCGGGACTCGGCGCGGGTGGCTGGAGCTTCTGGCAGGTCCAGCAGTTGCAGGGCACCGAGCGCGACCAACTGGCGCAGCTGGAAGATGCCCGTGGCAAGACCGAATCCCTGGCCCAGCGTAACCAGCAACTGGCTGCCCGCCTGGACGCTTTGCCTACCGCGGACGAACTGGAGGCCCGGCGACGCCTTGTGGTGGAGCTGCAGGGCGACCAGCAGCATCTCAGCGAGCAACTGAAGAAGGTCCTCGGCCAGAGCCGCCAGCAATGGCGACTGGCCGAGGCCGAACACCTGCTGCGCCTGGCCAGCCTGCGCCTGTCCGCCTTGCAGGACGTGGGCAGCGCCACCGAACTGGTGCAGGGCGCTGATGACATCCTGCGCGCGCAGAACGATCCCGGCGCCTATGCCGCCCGCGCCAAGCTGGCGGCCAGCCTCGAGGCCCTGCGTGCGTTGCCGGAGCCGGACCGTACCGGGCTGTTCGTGCAACTGGCGGCGTTGCGCGAGCAGGTCAACCAGTTGCAACCGCTCACGCCGACCTTCAAGGAAGGCGAAAGCGGTGCCAGCAATGTCGCCTGGGGCGACGGCAACAGCACCTGGGAGCTGTGGTGGGAGAAGATCTCGCGCTACATCCGCATCGACTTCAATGCCGGCCAGGACATTCGTCCGCTGCTGGCCGGCGAGCAATTGGCGCAGGTGCGCCTGACCATCGGCCTGGCCCTGGAGCAAGCCCAGTGGGCGGCGCTGAATGGCAAGCAGGAAGTCTACGAGCAGGCGCTGAAGCAGGCCCAGGACGTGCTGGACGGCTATTTCAACGTAGAGCTGGCCGACAGCCGCGCGTTGAAGTTGCGTATCGATGAGTTGGTGAAGCAGCCGGTCACCGTGCAGGTCCCTGACCTCGCACCGGCCCTGAGCGCCTTGCAGTCCTACGTGTCGCGCCGCGAGGCCGCCGGCAACCTGGTGCCCGAGGCGCAGGCGGCTCCGGCCACGGAGGGCCGTCCATGAGACGCATCTACCTCCTGGTCCTGGCGGTGGTGCTGGTCGCCACGCTGGTTGGGCTGGCGATCTCCGAGCAGGCCGGCTATGTGCTGATCGCCTACAAGAGCTTCCGTTACGAATCCAGCCTGTGGTCGTTCCTCGCCCTGCTGGCGGTGGTCTGGCTGCTGGTGATGCTGGTGCGCCTGGTCCTGCGCCTGCTCGGCAGCTCGGGGCGGGTGGTCAACCCCTGGTCGCGCTACAACCGCCGGCGTCGCGTGCAGATGGCCGAGCACAGCGGCCTGCGCGATCTCGGCGAAGGCAACTGGCCGCAGGCACTGCGTCATTTGCGGCGGGCTGCGGAGATGGGCGAGCGGCCGCTGATGCATTACCTCGGCGCGGCGCGGGCCGCCAACGAACTCGAGCGCTACGACGAGGCCGACGACCTGCTGAACCGGGCTCGCGAGCGCGAGCCGGATGCCCAATTGCTGGTCGGCCTGACCCGTGCGCAACTGCTGATCAATCGCGGCGACTACCCGCAGGCACGCAATACCCTCGAAGAGCTGCACGGGCTCCAGCCGCAGCACCGCACGGTATTGCGGCTGATGCAGCAGCTGTACGTCACCCAGCACGACTGGCAGGCCCTTTGCGTCCTGCTGCCGGAGCTGCGCAAGGAGCGTGTGCTGAAGGATTCCGAACTGCGCGACCTCGAACGCCGTGCCTGGGTGGCTTCCTTGCAGGAAGCCGGCGAGCGTGGACTGAACGAGGGCGAGACGGCGTTGCAGCCGCTGACCCAGCGCTGGCAGAACGTGCCTTCGGCGCTGCGTGCAGACCCGGCGATCGTCGCGGGCTATGCCGCCCAACTGCTTCGCCTGGGCGCCGAGGAAGAGGCTGAAGAAGTCCTCCGCCATGCGCTCAAGCAAGGCTTCGACGCGACCCTGGTGCAACTCTACGGGCAGGTGCGCGGGCGCGATCCGGGCAAGCAATTGCAGGCCGCGGAAGGTTGGCTCAAGGAACATCCGAACGATCCCGGCCTGCTGCTGACCCTGGGGCGCCTGTGCCTGATCAACAAGCTCTGGGGCAAGGCCCGGGAATACCTGGAGGCCAGCCTGAGCTTCCAGCGCAGTGCCGAGACCTGCGCCGAGCTGGGACGCCTGCTGGCGCAGCTCGGCGAGGTCGAGCGCAGCAACCAGTTGTTCCAGGAGGGCCTGGTCCTGCTCGATCGGCGTACTCCGGGGCTGCCCGTGGTGGTGGCGGGGATTTGAGCATGGGGAACGCCACCCGGCGTTCCCCGTTCGGCTCCATCGGCAGGACTGTGGCGGCTTGTCGCGGGCGCCCGGCATGATTCGGGATGCCTTGCCGCAGAGCTGCCTTGCGGCTTGAAACGGCCGGAGGCTTTCCACTACCGTAGGCGGCCTTTCCCCTGTGTACCTGTGGATCCGCCATGCCCCTGGCCAGCCCCCGTCAGCTTTTCCTTCTCGCGTTCCTGGCCTGCGTCGCCATCATGGGCGGGGCGCTGTACCTGGAACATGTGGTTGGCCTGGAGGCCTGCCCGCTGTGCGTCGTGCAGCGGATCTTCTTCATCCTGATCGGCCTGACCTGCCTTGCTGGCGCGATCCAGGGGCCCGGCCTGCGTGGGCGGCGTATCTACTCCGTGCTGGTGTTCCTGCTCGCTCTCGGCGGCGGGGCCACGGCCGCCCGCCAGGTATGGTTGCAGACCGTTCCGCTGGACCAACTGCCGGCCTGCCTGCCCAGCCTCGACTACATGATGCAGGCGCTTCCCTTCCAGGAAGTGATCCGCCTGGTCCTGCATGGCACCGCGGATTGTGCCCAGGTGAGCTGGACGCTATTCACCCTGAGCATTCCGGAATGGAGCCTGCTGGCGTTCGTTGCCTATCTCGGCTTCTCCATCGTGCAGTTCCTCCGACGTGCCTGATGCGGGCTGTCGCGTGGTCTTTCGTCAGCTCTCGAGCGTCGGCCGTATCGATTTGGCGAAAACCAGAGCGGATGCGGGATACCGATCAAACATCCGTATGAATTTTTCTGTACGGGCGTCTTGATGGGGTCATCCCGGGGGCATAATCTGGCTTTCCATAGCGCCGGAGTCCGCCCCTTGCACAGGCGTTCTCCCACAGAGCGCAGAGAGTGCGTCAGCAATGCGTCTCGGAGCGGACGATGATTCTCCGGGACGTCCGAAGAGGGAAGCGAGGACAACATGCTCGAAAGCTGCCGTAATGCCCAAGAGCGGTGGGGGGGTGTGCACCAACTGATCGATCGCTGGCTGCATGAGCGCCAGCAACTGGTGCAGGCCTTCGATGCCCTGAGCGGTATTCAGGCACCGGCGCCCAACGCCGAAGAACTCCAGCATTTCTGCCAATTGCTGCTGGACTACGTATCTGCCGGACACTTCGAGGTCTACGAGCAACTGACGGCGGAAGGCAAGGCCTTCGGCGATCAGCGCGGCCTGGAGCTGGCCAAGCAGATCTTCCCCCGGCTGGAAGCCATCACCGAATCCGCGCTGAACTTCAACGACCGCTGCGACAACGGCGATTGCCGTGAAGGAGCCTGCCTCATCGCGGAGCTGAAGGTCCTGCGGCAACAGTTGCACGAACGCTTCGAGCTGGAGGACTGCCTCATCGAAGTCCTGCACAACGCCCACAGCCAGAGCGGCGCAGAGGGTTCGGCAGTACCGGTCTGATTCACCGGCGAGTCGTTACGAAACGGCGCGTCTCCATGCGGGAGAGCGCCGTTTTTGCATTTCAGCGGAAGCCCAGCAGGTCGATCTCGAAGACCAGCGGAGCGTCGGGCGGGATCAGGTCGCCAGCGCCTTCGTGGCCATAGGCTTGCGCCGAAGGAATCACCACTCGCCAGCGCGCGCCGACAGGCATCGCTCGCAACGCTGTGCGCCATCCCTCTATCACACTGTCCAGGGCGAACCACTCGGCGCTTTCGCTCTGGTCGAACACTTGACCGTCGGCAAGCAGGCCGCGGTAACGGACGTGTACCTGGGTTGCCGCGCCGATGCCGTTACCTTGGCCACGACGTAATTCGCTGACGAGGACGCCGCCGGTCAATTCGCGGACGCCGAAGCGGGCTTTTTCGTTGGCCAGGAAGCGGGCCTCGGCGGGTGTGGTCCGCGGTGTTTCCGTCGTGGCGTTCTCGTGTTGCAGCAGAAGTTGTTCGATGCGTTCGGGGGGGATTTCAAGTGCCTCGCCGCGATAGGCCTGGCGCAGTCCGAGAAGTAGCTCGGATAGCTCTAGGCCGGGCATTTCCTGCTGTAGGCGCATGCCCAGGCGGGCGCCTACGGCATAGGCCAGTTCGTCCTTGGGAGGCGCGGCGAAAAGCGGCAGCGGCAGTAGAAAAAGACCGATGAAAAGGCGGCGCGGCATGCGGTTTCTCCAAACGAATCGGCGGGCAATCCTGGCGCACGTCGCTTGTAGCACATCGAACCCGTTGGCGAGAGGGGGTGTGCGGGTCTAGTATGGGCGCAACCACGTCCGCCTGGAGGCACGTCATGTCGGCCAACAAGAAGCCCGTCACCACCCCCTTGCACCTGTTGCAGCAACTTTCCCACAGCCTTGTCGAGCACCTGGAAGGTGCGTGCAAACAAGCGCTGGTCGATTCGGAAAAGCTCCTGGCCAAACTTGAAAAGCAACGTGGCAAAGCCCAGGAAAAACTGCACAAGGCTCGCACCAAGCTGCAGGATGCTGCCAAGGCCGGCAAGACCAAGGCACAGGCCAAGGCGCGCGAGACCATCAGCGACCTGGAAGAGGCGTTGGATACCCTGAAGGCCCGGCAGGCGGACACCCGTACCTACATCGTCGGCCTCAAGCGTGACGTACAGGAAAGCCTCAAGCTGGCGCAGGGTGTCGGCAAGGTGAAGGAAGCCGCTGGCAAGGCTCTGGAGAGCCGCAAGGCGAAACCCGCGACCAAACCTGCTGCGAAGGCGGCAGCCAAGCCTGCGGTGAAAACCGTAGCGGCGAAGCCTGCTGCGAAACCGGCGGCCAAG
>NZ_KV819937.1:17485-66468 GCF_001815235.1 Pseudomonas sp. HMSC065H01
GCGAAGCCTGCTGCGAAACCGGCGGCCAAGCCTGCGGCGAAAACCGCGGCAGCGAAGCCCGCAGCCAAGCCGACGGCGAAGCCTGCTGCGAAACCGGCGGCCAAGCCCGCGGCGAAAACCGCAGCCGCGAAGCCCGCAGCCAAGCCAGCTGCGAAGCCTGCGGCGAAACCGGCGGCCAAGCCTGTGGCGAAACCCGCGGCCGCGAAGCCTGCAGCCAAGCCGGCTGCGAAGCCTGCGGCGAAACCGGCGGCCAAGCCTGCGGCGAAACCCGTAGCCGCGAAACCTGCCGCAGCCAAGCCCGCCACCGCTCCTGCTGCGAAGCCTGCGGCGACTCCCAGCGCCCCGGCAGCCGCCTCCAGCGCTGCTTCGGCAACGCCTGCCGCGGGCAGCAACGGCGCCGCCCCGACCAGCGCCTCCTAAGGCGCTGTCTGCAAAGCCGCCGAGCCAAGCACCAGCAAAGCCCGGCGCTCTGCTTCCGTGCAGATGTCCCGGCTGCAGGCTTGCAGCCAGGCATCCGCACTGCGATTCGCTTCCTGGCCCTCCAGCCAGGCTGTGGCCAGGTCGGCCAGGCGTTGCAGGTGTTCCCGTTCCGCTCGTAGTTCCTGGGCCTTCATTTCCTCGCGGAGTTCGGCCAGGCAGGCGTCGTGGGTTGCCGCTTCGCGCCAGGCGCAACGCAATCTGCGCAGGGGTTCGATGACCGTTTCGCGCCAGGGACGCGCGGCGTTCTCCAGGATCTGGGCGCGTTCTTTCGAGCAGCTCACACCGCGCCTGCCAAGCCAGGCGGCGACCAGCAACAGGCAGACGTCCGCACCTTGCTCCTGAAGCGCGAGGCAAGCCGTTTCCACGCCCGGCCGGGCATAGACGTCCACCGCGAATTTCCAGACATTTCCAGTCATACAGCCTCACGCTCCGCAAGGGCGAAACTGATAAACTCCGCCGCCATGATCCGACTCCTCAATCTTACGCTACAGCGCGGGCCGCAGCGCCTCCTGGAAGCTGCTGAACTGACCCTGCACGCCGGCCAGAAAGCCGGTCTCATCGGGGCCAATGGCGCTGGCAAGTCCAGCTTGTTCGCGCTGTTGCGCGGCCAGCTCGGGCAGGATGCCGGCGACTGCCTGTTGCCCGCCGACTGGCGCATCGCGCACATGCGCCAGGAGGTCGATACCCTGGATCGCCTGGCGGTGGATTACGTGCTCGACGGCGACAGTCGCCTGCGCGAGATCCAGGCGGCGCTGGCCGTCGCCGAAGCGGCGCACGACGGTTCTGCCCTGGCGCGCCTGCATACCGAGCTGGACAACGCCGACGGTTATACCGCCGATGCACGGGCGCGCAAGCTGCTGGCCGGGCTCGGCTTCAGCAGCGAGCAGATGGAGCGCCGGGTCGGTGATTTCTCCGGTGGTTGGAGGATGCGCCTGAACCTGGCGCAGGCGCTGATGTGCCCGTCCGACCTGCTGTTGCTCGACGAACCGACCAACCACCTCGACCTGGACGCCATCCTCTGGCTGGAAGAGTGGCTCAAGGGTTATCCCGGCACTCTGGTGCTGATCTCCCACGACCGCGACTTCCTCGATGCGGTGGTGGACCACGTGGTGCATCTGGAAAACCGCAAGCTGACCCTCTACCGCGGCGGCTATTCCGCTTTCGAGCGGACCCGCGCCGAGCGGCTGGCTCAGCAACAGCAGGCCTACGAGAAACAGCAGGCGCAGCGTGCGCACATGGAAAGCTTCATCGCCCGCTTCAAGGCCAAGGCCACCAAGGCGCGCCAGGCGCAGAGCCGGATCAAGGCGCTGGAGCGTCTAGAGGAACTGGCGCCGGCACATGTCGATTCGCCGTTCAATTTCAGTTTCCGCGAGTCGGACAAGATCTCCCGGCCGTTGCTGGATCTCGGCGAAGGCCGTCTCGGCTATGGCGACAAGGCGGTGCTGGAGAAGGTCAAGCTGCAACTGGTGCCCGGTGCGCGGATCGGCCTGCTCGGTCCCAACGGCGCCGGCAAGTCGACGCTGATCAAGACCCTGGCCGGGGACCTGCCCGAGCTGGGCGGCCGCCTGCTGCGCGGCGAGAACCTGGCCATCGGGTACTTCGCCCAGCACCAGCTCGATTCGCTGGATCCACAGGCCAGCCCGTTGCTACATCTGCAGCGTATCGCCCCCGGCGAGCGCGAACAGACCCTCAAGGACTTCCTCGGCGGCTTCGACTTCCGCGGCGTTCGGGTGGACGAGCCGGTATTGAACTTCTCCGGTGGCGAGAAAGCGCGCCTGGCCCTGGCGCTGATCGCCTGGCAGAAGCCCAACCTGCTGCTGCTCGACGAGCCGACCAACCACCTCGACCTGGAAATGCGCCTGGCCTTGACCATGGCTCTACAGGAGTTTTCCGGGGCGGTCCTGGTGGTTTCCCACGACCGGCACCTGCTCAAAAGCACCACCGATGAATTCCTCCTGGTCGCCGATGGGCGCGTGGTGCCGTTCGATGGCGATCTCGACGATTACGCCCGTTGGCTGGTCGACTATCGCGCGCGCAAGGCGCCGCAGGCCGAGACCGCGCCGGGTGCGCCGACCGAACGCACCGACAAGCGCGCCCAGCGCCAGGCAGCGGCCGCGCTGCGCCAGCAGCTGGCGCCGCACAAGCGCGAGGCCGACAAGCTGGAGCGCGAACTCGGCGGCCTGCACGAAAAGCTAGCCGCTATCGAGGCGCGGCTGGGCGACAGCGCCCTGTACGACGTATCGCGAAAGGACGAATTGCGCGAGTTGCTGTCCGAACAATCGAGCCTGAAGGTTCGCGAAGGCGAGCTGGAGGAACGTTGGCTGGAGGCCCTGGAAACCCTCGAAGCCCTGCAGAAAGAACTAGAGGCCAGTGAGTGATGGAAGACTTGCAGGTGTTGACGCAGACCTGGAGCGGGCCGCTGGTGGTGGCGCTGCAGATCCTGCTCATCCTGCTGGTCGCCTGGCTGCTACAGCGCCTGGTCCGACGCACGGTGACCCGTATCGGCGAGCGTTATCCGGTGCCGCCGGAGCTGCTCCTGCCGCTGCGTGGGGGCCTGCGCTGGCTGATCATGGTCAGCGCACTGATCATGGTGCTGGAGCGCCTGGGCGTGTCCGCCGAAGTGCTGTGGACCGCGCTGACCGGTTTCGCCGCGGTGGCGGCGGTAGCCTTCTTCGCCATCTGGAGCGTGCTCTCCAACCTGTTCTGTGCGTTGCTGATCTTCACCGTCGGGCCGTTCCGCATCGGCGACCGCGTGGAGCTGATCGATAGCGCCGACAAACCGGGCGTCACCGGACGCGTGGTTGCCATCAATCTCTTGTATACGACACTGGAAGAAACCCTCGAGGATGGCTCGCCGGGCCCGCTGCTGCAGGTTCCCAACAGCCTGTTCTTCCAGAAAGCCGTGCGTCGCTGGCGTGGGCCAGGTTTTTCAACTCCAACAAAAAACGGGAAATAACCATCTATGGAATGGCTCGCCAGTCCTGAAATCTGGGTTGCGTTCCTGACCCTGACCGCCCTGGAAATCGTCCTCGGCATCGACAACATCATCTTCATCTCGATCCTGGTCGGGCGCCTGCCGCCGGCCCAGCAACCGAAGGCGCGCTTCTTCGGCCTGGCCCTGGCCATGGGCACGCGGATCCTGCTGTTGCTCTCGATCACCTGGGTCATGCGCCTGACCACCGACCTGTTCCACCTGTTCGGCCAGGGCATCTCCGGGCGTGACCTGATCCTCTTCTTCGGCGGCCTGTTCCTGCTGTTCAAGAGCACCATGGAGATCTACCACAGCCTGGAAGGCGCGGAAGAAGAGCAGAAGAGCGGCGGCAAGGTCCACGGCTTCATGGGCATCATCGTCCAGATCGCGATCATCGACATCATCTTCTCCCTGGACTCGGTGATCACCGCCGTCGGTCTGGTGCAGAACGTGCCGGTGATGGTCGCGGCGATCGTCATCTCGGTCGGCGTGATGATGCTGGCGGCAGGCACCATCAGCGACTTCATCGAGAAACACCCCTCGCTGAAGATGCTCGCCCTGTCGTTCCTCATCGTGGTCGGCACCGTGCTGGTGGCCGAGTCCTTCGAAGTGCACGTGCCGAAAGGCTACGTCTACTTCGCCATGGCCTTCTCCCTGGCGGTGGAGGCGCTGAACATCCGCTTGCGCGGAGCCCTGGCGCGCAAGCGCGGCGAAGAGCCGGTGAAGCTGCGCAAGGGTTCGCCGGACTGAGAGCGTTCGGGGCCAGGGCGAATAGCCGCATCGCGGTGGTCTGCCCAACATGGCTGAGCGCGTATCCTCGGGAAAGCCCGGCATCTGCCGGGTTTTTTCTGTCCGCCAGGTTGCGCCCGCAAAGGTTGGGCGAGGCGCGTGGTCGGAAAACCTGTGCGGCTGCTCCGCCTTGGTGCACACTGGCTTTTTCGTTCCCGCCGCCAGCCGCGTTCGCTTTCCGAGGTGTGCAATGCTCGTCAGTACCTGGTTCGCCTTCTTCCTCGCCTGCTGGGCCATCAGCCTGTCGCCGGGCGCCGGAGCCATCGCCTCGATGTCCTGCGGGTTGCAGTACGGCTTTGCGCGAGGCTACTGGAACGCGCTGGGCCTGCAGATCGGCCTGGCCCTGCAGATCGCCATTGTCGCCGCCGGCGTCGGTGCGTTGCTGGCGACCTCGGCACTGGCTTTCAGCCTGATCAAGTGGTTCGGCGTGGCCTACCTGGTGTACCTGGCGGTGCGCCAGTGGCAGGCGCCGCCACAGGCCTTGAGCACCGATGGCGAACGGCCTCTGGGGCGACCGTTGACCCTGGTGCTGCGTGGTTTCCTGGTCAACGCCAGCAATCCCAAGGCGGTGATCTTCATGCTCGCGGTGCTGCCGCAGTTCATCGACCCGCACCAGCCGCTGCTGGCGCAATACCTGATCATGGGCGGCACCATGATCGTCGTCGACCTGATCGTCATGGCCGGCTACACCGGGCTGGCTGCGCGCGTGCTACGCGTACTGCGTTCGCCGCGCCAGCAGAAGCTGGTGAACCGTACCTTCGCCAGCCTGTTCGTCGGTGCCGCGGGGCTGCTGGCGACGGTACGCCGAGCGCCGCTCTGAGCCGCCCGACACGCTGATGGGCGTGATTGTTACAGAGTATTTCTTGCATGGGCGGGAAGGCGAAGGGACAATTTAATCTCTTCCATTCTCACTTCGTCTTCGCCATGCACCCTCCGAAAATCCTGCTGTGGCTGCTGCCGCTGGTCTGCGCGTTCAGCCTTGGAGCTCTTGCCGACACGGCCGTCGACCCCTCCCAAGCCTTGCATCTGTTGAGTTACCTGGCGGCCGACTATCCGCCGACCGTGGCTGACGGCAAGATCGTCGACCCCAGCGAATACCAGGAACAGGTGGAGTTCGTCGGCAACCTGCAGGCATTGGTCCTGACCCTGCCGATGCGCCCCGAGCGCGCCGAGCTGGAGAGGGGCGTCGCCAGCCTGCGCCAGGCCATCGAGCAGCGCTTGCCGGGAAGGGACGTGGCCCTCCAGGCGCGCAACCTCGAGGCACGGGTGGCGGATATCTACCAGGTGGTGCAGACCCCCGCGATCACCCCCGACCCGAGCCGCGCGGCGCCGATCTATGCCCAGCAGTGCGCGATCTGCCATGGCGATGCGGGCAAGGGCGACGGCCCCGCCGGCATCGGCCTGGAACCGCCGCCAGCGAACCTCACCGATCGCCAGCGCCTCGACCACCTGAGCCTCTACGACCTGCGTAACGTCATCGGCCTGGGCGTGGCGGGCACCGACATGCCGGCGTTCGCCGACCAGCTCGACGAACGCCAGCGCTGGGATCTGGCCAGCTATGTGGCCGGCCTGAGCGCCCGCAGTGCGCAGCCGGACAAGGCCCATGCCTACCCGCTGGCGACCCTGGCCACGCAGACTCCGGCCGAAGTCGCCGAGTACGACGGCGAGGCCGCTGCGGAGAGCTTCCGCGCCCTGCGTGCGCATCCGCCGCTGGAGCAGCGCGGTCCTGGGCAGTTGATCGACTATACCGCCGCCACCCTGGACAAGAGCTTCGCGGTCTATCGCGAAGGCGACCGCGACCAGGCCTACGACCTGTCGGTGGCGGCCTACCTGGAAGGCTTCGAGCTGGTGGAAAGCTCGCTGGACAACGTCGACGCCGATTTGCGCCGCTCCACCGAGAAGCAGCTGATGGCCTACCGCCAGGCGTTGCGCGATGGCCTCCCGGAAACCCAGGTGGCGCAACAGCTGGAGCTGGCCAAGGGCAAGCTGGCAGAGGCCGCCAAGCAGCTTGGCGGCGACTCGCTGAGTTTCTCCATCAGTTTCGTTTCCGCCTTGTTGATCCTGTTGCGCGAAGGGGTAGAGGCAATCCTGGTGCTTGCCGCCATCCTCGCCTTCCTGCGCAATACCGGGCAGGAAAGTGCCGTGCGTGGCGTGCACGTCGGCTGGGGGCTGGCCTTCGTCGCCGGCTTCGCCACCTGGGCGTTGGCCGCCTATGTGATCGATATCGGCGGTGCCCAGCGCGAGCTGATGGAGGGCTTCACCTCTCTGTTCGCCTGCGTGATGGTGCTCTGGCTCGGCGTCTGGATGCACGACCGCCGCCACGCGGCAGCCTGGCAGGACTACATCCGCAGCAGCCTGGTGGGCGGTGGCGGACGCTTCGGCTTCGCAGTGCTGGCGTTCTTCTCGGTCTACCGCGAGTTGTTCGAGGTCATCCTGTTCTACGAAACCCTCTGGTTGCAGGCCGGACCGGCCGGGCACAATGCCGTGATCGGCGGCGCGGCGACCGCCGTGGTCCTGCTGATCGGCCTGGCCTGGGTGATCCTGCGTGGTTCGGCGAAACTGCCGCTGGGGTTGTTCTTCAGCATCAACGCGGCGTTGCTCTGTGCGCTCTCGGTGGTGTTCGCCGGACATGGCGTCATCGCCTTGCAGGAAGCCGGGGTGATCGGCACCCGTCCGGTGCCGTTCTTCGACTTCGACTGGCTGGGGATCAAGGCTGACGCCTATTCGCTGTCGGCCCAGGCCATGGCAATGGTGGCCATCGCGCTGCTCTACGGACGTAGCCGGATCGTCGAGCGCCGGCGTGCGGCGGCCAACGCCGCCGACTGAGCGGGTTCGCGCAACCACGACGGCCAGTGCGATACTGGCCGTCGTCATTTCTACGGAAGTCCGTTCATGCGTATCTGGATCGATGCCGACGCCTGCCCCAAGGCGGCCAAGGAACTGGTCTGCAAGTTCGCCCTCAAGCGCAAGCTGGAAGTCTGGATGGTCGCCGGCCAGCCGCAGGTCAAGCCGCCGTTCGCCTGCGTGCGTCTGGTGGTGGTGGAAAGCGGGATGGATGCGGCTGACGATTACCTGGTGGAGCAGGCCGAGCCGGGCGACCTGGCGATCTGCAGCGACGTACCGCTGGCCGATCGGCTGATCAAGAAACAGGTTGCCGCCCTCGATCCTCGCGGCCGCGAGTTCGACGCGCGGAACATGGGCGATAAGCTGGCCATGCGCAACCTGATGGCCGACCTGCGTGACCAGGGGCAGATGGGCGGCGGCCAGGCGCCCTACGGTGAGCGTGACCGCCAGGCGTTCGCCAACGCCCTGGACCGCTTGCTTACCCGCCTGCAGCGGGTAGCCGATCTACGCGCGAGTCAGCCGCACAGATAGGTACCGGTACCGACGGCGACCAGCGTGCCGTCGTCGCTATGCAGTTCCGAGCGCACCACTGCGACCTTGTTGCCCGAGCGAAGCGGCACCGCATGGGCGGTGAACGTCCGGCCGCGTCCCGGGCGCAGGTAGTCGACGCGCAAGTCGATGGTGCCGAGCTTCGACAGCCGCGCCATGCGCTCGTGGCCTGGCAGTTCGCGATGCCGTTCGAGGGCGCCGATCAGGGCCATCGCTCCGCCGGTGACGTCGAGCAGGCTGGAGATCACCCCGCCGTGGAGAATGCCCTGAACGAAGTTGCCGATCAGTTCGTCCTTCATCGGCAGGTCGAGGACTACCCGCTCGCGGCCGAGGCTCACCACGCGGATGCCGAGCATGCGGTTGAAGGGGATGCGCTGGAAGAAATCCGCCACCAGTTGGTGGACGTCGTCAGGCAGGGCGGAGGAGGGCGTTTCGCTCATCGCGGCGTCTCGATTCGATGGTTTCGAGACGCACGCTGGCGTAGCGGCACGGATTTGAAAAGGGCGGCGGCGCGACCGCCCTCGTGCTTGGCCGATCAGGCCTTGTCCTGGTCCACCAGTTCGAGCACCCGGTCGACCAGCTTGTTGATCCCGGAAGCGGCTTCGGCTATCGACTGGGCGAGCATGTAGGCCGGGGTGGTCACCAGCTTGCGCGCGCTGTCTTCGACGATCTCGTCCACCGGCGCGTCGATGTGCTCGGCACCCATCTGCTTCAGCGCGTCGGCGGTGTCGGCGTCGTTGCCGATGGTGCATTGGACGCCGGCGCCGTAGATCTTCGCCGCCATCGCCGGAGCGATGCAGATCAGCCCGACTGGCTTGCCGGCTTCGGCGAAAGCCTTGGCCAGCGCCAGCACGTCCGGCTGCACCTGGCATTGCGCGCCGTTGATGGCAAAGTCGCTGAGGTTCTTCGCAGCGCCGAAGCCACCGGGCACGATCAGCGCGTCGTAGTCCTCGGCGCGGGCTTCGCGCAGGTCCTTGACTTCGCCGCGGGCGATACGCGCGGACTCGACCAGGACATTGCGGCTTTCCGGCATTTCCTCGCCGGTCAGGTGGTTGACCACATGGTGCTGGGCGATGTTCGGCGCGAAGCATTGTGCCTCGGCGCCTCGCTGGCTGAGGCGGAGCAGGGTGATCACGCTTTCGTGGATTTCCGCGCCATCGTAGACGCCACAACCGGAGAGGATGACGGCAACTTTCTTGTGCATGAGGCTTACTCCTTGGGAACGCAGGATCCGGACCGGACGGGCTGGCCGGGGTCGGTATCGCGCAAGCATAGCGAGCCGCCGGCCCCGGCGGCCAGCCGGAGCGGAGGGTACAAGGAGTTGGAGTGTGCGAAGGGGCCGGCTGTTCAGTCGCGCCGGCGCGGGTTCACTCGGATTTGTCGGCGTTGCCGCCCGCGCCGTTGCCGCGTGGTGTCTTGAAACGCCGCCATAGCCAGAGCAGCAGGCCCAGCACGATCAGGCCGCCGAGGACCATGAGTTCGTATTTCTTGATGTTGCCGAGCATGCCTTCCAGTACGCTGCCGAAATAGTAGGCGGCGGAGCCCAGCGCAGCGGCCCAGACGATGGCGCCGATGCCATTGAGAAGAAGATAGCGGGCCGGTGGATAGCCGGACAGGCCGATGGCCACCGGCATCACCGTACGCAGGCCGTAGACGAAGCGGAAACTCAGCACCCACAGGTCGGGATGGCGGCGCACATGGTCCAGCGCCTTGTCGCCGAGCTTCTGCCAGCGCGGCTTGCGCGCCAGCAACCGGCGGCCGTGGCGGCGTCCGAGGAAGTACCAGAGTTGGTCACCGGCGTAGCTGCCGAGGAAGGCGGTGAGAATCACGGTATCCAGCTGCATGTAGCCGCGGAAGGCAAGGAACCCGGCCAGCACGAGAATGGTTTCGCCCTCGAAGAAAGTACCGAGAAAAAGGGCGAAATAGCCGAAGTCCTGCAGGAATTGTTGGAGCATCATCGGGGCAGCGAAGCGAAATGAACGCGCAGCCTAACTCGGTTGAGGGCGTGGGGAAAGCGCGATCGTCACGGCTCAGGTCATTGATTGTGCAATGAATGGCCTTTGCCGCTGGCTTTTTGCGATGATTGGCGGTGCGGCAGGATGCCGCGACCTTGAGTCACTGTCGTCGCTTGTTGCCAATCCGTCATAATCAGGGACTATAACTGTCACACTGTGCCCGTTATCTGGGCCCTGGAGTAAAACCGTGAGCTTCACTCCCGCCAACCGCGCCTATCCCTACACCCGCCTGCGGCGCAATCGCCGCGATGACTTCTCCCGCCGCCTGGTCCGCGAGAATGTCCTCACCGTCGACGACCTGATCCTGCCGGTGTTCGTCCTCGATGGGGTCAACCAGCGTGAAAGCATTCCGTCGATGCCCGGCGTCGAGCGCCTGTCCATCGACCAGTTGCTGATCGAGGCGGAAGAGTGGGTGGCCCTGGGCATTCCGGCGCTGGCGCTGTTCCCGGTGACCCCGGTGGAGAAGAAGTCCCTGGACGCCGCCGAGGCATACAACCCGGAAGGCATCGCCCAGCGCGCCACCCGCGCCCTGCGCGAGCGCTTTCCGGAGCTGGGCATCATCACCGACGTGGCGCTCGACCCGTTCACCACCCATGGCCAGGACGGCATCCTGGATGACGATGGCTACGTCCTCAACGACGTCAGCATCGACGTGCTGGTACGGCAGGCGCTGTCCCACGCCGAGGCCGGCGCCCAGGTGGTAGCGCCCTCGGACATGATGGACGGTCGCATCGGTGCGATCCGCGAGGCCCTGGAGTCTGCCGGCCACACCAATGTGCGGATCATGGCCTACTCGGCCAAGTACGCCAGCGCCTACTACGGTCCGTTCCGCGATGCGGTCGGCTCGGCTTCGAACCTCGGCAAGGGCAACAAGGCCACCTACCAGATGGATCCGGCGAACAGCGACGAGGCACTTCACGAAGTGGTCGCCGACCTGGCCGAAGGCGCCGACATGGTGATGGTCAAGCCGGGCATGCCCTACCTCGACATCGTGCGTCGGGTGAAGGATGAATTCCGCGCCCCGACCTTTGTCTACCAGGTCAGCGGCGAGTATGCGATGCACATGGGCGCCATCCAGAACGGCTGGCTGGCCGAATCGGTGATCCTCGAGTCCCTTACCGCCTTCAAACGTGCCGGCGCCGATGGCATTCTGACCTACTTCGCCAAGCAGGCCGCAGAACAATTAAGACGGGGGCGTTGACCCCCTCGGGAAGATGAATGAATACGCAGCAAGGACTTGATGAGATCGAACGTATCGCCGCCGACGAAACCGTAGTGGCGAACGTGGAAAGCGAAGCAGAAGTGAAGATGGCCGAAACGATCCCGGTGGAAACGCCACCTGCGGTGGTTCCCAGCGTGGATGACAGCAGCCTGTACATTCATCGCGAGCTCTCCCAGTTGCAGTTCAACATCCGCGTGCTGGAACAGGCGCTGGACGAGTCCTACCCGCTCCTGGAGCGGCTGAAGTTCCTCCTCATCTTCTCGAGCAACCTCGACGAGTTCTTCGAGATCCGCATCGCCGGCCTGAAGAAGCAGATCACCTTCGCCCGCGAGCAGGCCGGCGCCGACGGCCTGCTGCCGCACCAGGCCCTGGCGCGGATCAGCGAGCTGGTCCACGAGCAGGTATCGCGGCAGTACCGGATCCTCAACGAGACCCTGTTGCCGGAGCTGGCCAAGCACCAGATCCGCTTCATCCGCCGGCGTCACTGGACGCTGAAGATCAAGACCTGGGTGCGGCGCTTCTTCCGCGACGAGATCGCGCCGATCATCACCCCGATCGGCCTCGACCCGACCCACCCGTTCCCGCTGCTGGTGAACAAGAGCCTCAACTTCATCGTCGAGCTGGAGGGGATGGATGCCTTCGGCCGCGACTCCGGCCTGGCGATCATCCCGGCGCCGCGCCTGCTGCCACGGATCATCAGGCTGCCGGAAGACGTTGGCGGCGAGGGCGACAACTACGTGTTCCTGTCGTCGATGATCCACGCCCACGCCGACGACCTGTTCCCCGGCATGAAGGTGAAGGGCTGCTACCAGTTCCGCCTGACCCGCAACGCCGACCTGTCGGTGGACACCGAGGATGTCGAGGACCTGGCCCGCGCGCTGCGCGGCGAGCTGTTCTCGCGTCGCTACGGGGATGCGGTACGCCTGGAGGTGGTGGATACCTGCCCGCAGAACCTGACCAACTACCTGCTCAAGCAGTTCGGCCTGTCCGAAAGCGAGTTGTACAAGGTCAGCGGCCCGGTCAACCTGACCCGCCTGTTCAGCGTCACCGGCCTGGAAAGCCATCCGGAGCTGCAGTACCCGCCCTTCACCCCGGCGATCCCGCGTCTTTTGCAGAAGAAGGAAAACCTCTTCAACGTCCTCAGCAAGCTCGACGTGTTGCTGATGCACCCGTTCGAGTCCTTCACTCCGGTGATCGACCTGCTGCGCCAGGCCGCCAAGGATCCGAACGTGCTGGCGATCAAGCAAACCCTGTACCGCAGCGGCGCCAACTCTGAGATCGTCGACGCCCTGGTCGAGGCGGCACGCAACGGCAAGGAGGTCACCGCGGTGATCGAGCTGCGCGCCCGCTTCGACGAAGAGTCCAACCTGCAACTGGCCAGCCGCCTGCAACAGGCCGGTGCGGTAGTGATCTACGGCGTGGTCGGCTTCAAGACCCACGCCAAGATGATGCTGATCCTCCGTCGCGAGGACGGCGAACTGCGCCGCTACGCGCACCTGGGCACCGGCAACTACCATGCCGGCAACGCTCGCCTGTACACCGACTACAGCCTGCTGACCGCCGACGTGGCGCTCTGCGAGGACCTGCACAAGCTGTTCAACCAACTGATCGGGATGGGCAAGACGCTGCGCATGAAGAAGCTGTTGCATGCGCCGTTCACCCTGAAGAAGAACCTGCTGGAAATGATCAACCGCGAGGCGGCCCAGGCGGCGCTCGGCCAGCCTGCGCACATCATGGCCAAGGTCAACTCGCTGACCGATCCGAAGGTCATCCGCGCCCTGTACAAGGCCAGCCAGGCCGGGGTCAGGATCGACCTGGTGGTGCGTGGCATGTGCTGCCTGCGGCCGGGCATCCCGGGGGTCTCGCACAATATCCACGTGCGCTCGATCATCGGGCGCTTCCTCGAGCACAGCCGCATCTACTACTTCCTCAACGGCGGCGACGAGAAGCTCTATCTCTCCAGCGCCGACTGGATGGAGCGCAACCTCGACATGCGCGTCGAGACCTGCTTCCCGGTGGAAGGCAAGAAGCTGGTGCAGCGGGTCAAGAAGGAACTGGAAACGTACCTGACCGACAACACCCAGGCCTGGGTGTTGCAGGCCGACGGTAGCTACCAGCGGCTCAGTCCCACCGGTAACCAGAACCCCCGCAATACCCAGGCGACCCTGCTGGAGAAGCTGGCCGCGCCGGTGCTTACCGCACGTTGAGGCTGTAGCCGACCCGCTTGAGCCATTCGGCTTCCTGGGCGAAGTCGGCCTGGGTCAGCGGGTTGGCTTCCAGCCAGCCCTCGGGGAAGGTCACCGAAAGGCTCTTGGGCTCTGCCTTCAGACGCACCGAGGGCATTTCCTGGGTGCCGCGAATGTGGTGGAAGAGGATCGCGAAGCGCAGCACGATGCACAGGCGTACCAGCTTGTCGCCTTCCTCGGCGAACTCCGCCAGCTTGTCCGCCGGAATGTTGCGGCGGTGGCCGCGTACCAGTAGCGACAGCATCTGCTGGTCCTGGCGCGAGAAGCCAGCCAGGTCGGAGTGCTCGATCAGGTAGGCGCCGTGCTTGTGGTAGTGGTAATGGGCGATGTCCAGGCCGATCTCGTGGACCCGTGCGCCCCAGCTCAGCAGGTCGCGGTGCAGTTCGCCGTTCAGCTCCCAGGCGTCGCCGACTTCGGCAAGCACCTTGAGGGCCTTGGCCTCCACCCGCGAAGCCTGCTCCGGATCGACGTGGTAGCGCTGCATCAGCGAGCTGATGGTGCGTTCGCGCACGTCCTCGTGCTGGTGACGGCCGACCAGGTCGTAGAGAACGCCTTCGCGCAGGGCGCCCTCGGAGTGAACCATCTGTTCCAGTTCCAGCGCGTCGAAGATCGCTTCGAGAATGGCCAGTCCGGCCGGGAAGATGGTCCGGCGGTCCGGCTTGATCCCTTCCAGATCGAGCTTCTCCACGTCGCCGAGCTTGAGCACCTTGCGCTTCAGCCAGGCCAGTCCGTCCGGGCTGATCTCGCCGTTGCCGTGGCCGCCGGCCTTGATCGCCAGCGCCACTGCGCGGATGGTGCCGGAGGCGCCGACCGCCTGTTGCCAGCCGAGGCGCCGCAGGCTGTTCTCGATGCCCATCAGTTCCAGGCGTGCAGCCGTGTACGCCTGGGCGTAGCGGGCCGGGGTGATCTTGCCGTCGCGGAAGTAGCGTTGGGTGTAGCTGACGCAACCCATCTGCAGGCTTTCCCGCAGCTCGGACTCGAAACCCTGGCCGATGATGAACTCGGTGCTGCCGCCGCCGATGTCGCTTACCAGCCGGCGACCGCCACTGTCGGGCATGCTGTTGGCGACGCCGAGGTAGATCAGGCGGGCTTCCTCGCGGCCGGAGATGACTTCCACGGGATGGCCGAGAACCTCTTCCGCACGACGGATGAAATCGCTGCGGTTGCGCGCCTCGCGCAAGGCGTTGGTCGCGACCACGCGTACGGAACCCTGGGGCATGCCGCTGATGAACTGGGCGAAGCGGCGCAGGCAGTCGAGGCCGCGCTGGGTGGCCTCTTCGCTGAGATTGCGCTCCTCGTCGAGGCCGGCGGCCAGTTGGACCTTCTCGCCCAGCCGTTCGAGGATGCGGACTTCGCCGTGGATATTGGCCTTGGCCAGACAGAGGTGGAAACTGTTGGAGCCCAGGTCCAGGGCGGCAATCAGCGGGAATGCCTCGGCAGGTTTTTGCGGCATGCTTTGCAAGTCCATTGGAAAACTGCGCCATCCTGCCACGATAGGGCGAGGGTCGCCAATGCGGCAGCCGATCAATCGGGAATCAGCCGACCAACGATAGAGACTCTCAATCGGCTGCGCCTTCCGGCGAGGGTCAAGGCGGGATATGATGGTCGGCACTTTCGCGTTTCAATTCGCGTCCGACTACGGAGAGATTTCATGAGCGAACATATCGTCAACGTTACTGATGCCAGCTTCGAGCAGGACGTGCTGAAGGCCGACGGCCCTGTGCTGGTGGACTACTGGGCCGAGTGGTGCGGTCCGTGCAAGATGATCGCGCCGGTGCTGGACGAAGTCGCCAGGGACTATCAGGGCAAGCTGAAGGTCTGCAAGCTGAACATCGACGAGAACCAGGATACCCCGCCGAAATACGGCGTGCGTGGCATCCCTACCCTGATGCTGTTCAAGGACGGCAATGTCGAGGCGACCAAGGTCGGCGCACTGTCCAAGTCGCAGCTGGCGGCCTTCCTCGACGCCAATATCTGAGCCGGGCCCAGGCCTCGCTGGAAAGCCCCGCGATTCGCGGGGCTTTTTTTTGCGTTTCTATAGACGCCACCCGGCCACGGTGTTAAATTCGGGTTCGCGACGTTTTTTCCGTCGCCTTCTGCATGCCGTCCCGGACGCACTTCCTACTCGAACTTTCTAGCGCTCCTGTCGCCCCCTTGCGACACGGCTTTCCCAAGCTCGACGCTTTCTCCAATTCCTCTTTCTGCGTACCTATCTCTTTCCTATGAATCTGACCGAACTCAAGCAAAAGCCGATTGCCGAACTGCTGGAAATGTCCGATGCCATGGGCCTGGAAAACATGGCCCGTTCGCGCAAGCAGGACATCATCTTCGCCCTGCTGAAGAAGCACGCGAAAAGTGGTGAAGAGATCTCCGGCGATGGCGTGCTGGAGATTCTTCAGGACGGCTTCGGCTTCCTGCGCTCCGCCGACTCTTCCTACCTGGCCGGCCCCGACGACATCTATGTCTCGCCGAGCCAGATCCGGCGCTTCAACCTGCGCACGGGCGACACCATCATCGGCAAGATCCGGCCGCCGAAAGAGGGCGAGCGTTACTTCGCCCTGCTCAAGGTCGACTCGATCAACTTCGATCGTCCGGAGAATGCGAAGAACAAGATTCTCTTCGAGAACCTGACGCCGCTGTTCCCCAACGAGCGGATGAAGATGGAAGCCGGCAACGGCTCCACCGAAGACCTGACCGGCCGCGTCATCGATCTCTGCGCGCCGATCGGCAAGGGCCAGCGCGGCCTGATCGTGGCGCCGCCGAAGGCGGGCAAGACCATCATGCTGCAGAACATCGCCAGCAACATCACCCGCAACAACCCCGAATGCCACCTGATCGTCCTGCTGATCGACGAGCGCCCTGAGGAAGTGACCGAAATGCAGCGCACCGTGCGCGGCGAAGTGGTCGCCTCGACCTTTGACGAACCGCCGACCCGTCACGTACAGGTCGCCGAGATGGTGATCGAGAAGGCCAAGCGCCTGGTCGAGCACAAGAAGGACGTGGTCATCCTGCTCGACTCCATCACCCGTCTGGCGCGGGCCTACAACACCGTGATCCCCAGCTCCGGCAAGGTGCTCACCGGCGGTGTCGACGCCCATGCCCTGGAGAAGCCGAAGCGCTTCTTCGGCGCCGCGCGGAATATCGAAGAGGGCGGTTCTCTTACGATTCTCGCCACGGCGTTGGTGGAAACCGGCTCGAAGATGGACGAGGTGATCTACGAGGAATTCAAGGGTACCGGCAACATGGAACTCCCATTGGATCGCAAGATCGCCGAGAAGCGCGTGTTCCCGGCCATCAACATCAACCGTTCGGGTACCCGCCGCGAAGAGCTGCTGACCAGCGAGGACGAGCTCCAGCGCATGTGGATCCTGCGCAAGATCCTGCACCCGATGGACGAGATCTCCGCGATCGAGTTCCTCATCGACAAGCTCAAGCAGACCAAGACCAACGATGAGTTCTTCGATTCGATGAAACGAAAGTAGTCTTCGAGAGTACCAAACAAAGGCGCTCCGGTTGACCGGGGCGCCTTTTGCATATCTGGAGGGACGTGGATGTCGAGCCTGGCCTATCGAAGGGACATCGATGGTTTGCGAGCGTTGGCCATTCTGCCGGTGGTGTTCTACCACCTTGGCTTGGGGGGCATCACCGGCGGCTATGTGGGCGTCGATGTTTTCCTGGTCATTTCCGGCTACCTGATCACTTCGATCATCCGACGCGAGCAGCAGGCCGGACGTTTCAGCTTCGTCGACTTCTGGGCGCGCCGGGCACGCCGCATTCTCCCCGCGCTGTTCGTGATGATGGCGGCGAGCCTGGTGATCGGCTGGTTCCTCATGGCGCCGCGCGACTACGAAGAGTTAGGGCGTTCGGTTCGCTACCAGACGATGTTCGCCTCGAACATCCTGTTCTGGAAGCAGGATGGCTATTTCGACGCCGCGTCCGAATTCAAGCCGCTATTGCATACCTGGTCGTTGTCGGTGGAAGAGCAGTTCTACATTCTCTTCCCGCTACTGCTGGCCGCGATCTCCGGGCGCCTGCTGCGCTGGCGGCTCGCCATCCTCCTCGCGGTCCTGGCGCTATCGCTGGCGGCCAGCGTCTGGGCGGTGAGCCAGCGACCTGGCAGTGCATTCTTCCTCCTGCCGATGCGCGCCTGGGAACTCCTGGCGGGTGCCGCGCTGGCGTTGCTGCCGGGCGCTAGCCGCGGTCATTCGCAGTGGTCCCTGCAACTGGCGGCCACCCTCGGCATAGCGGCGATTCTCCTGCCGGTGTTCTTCTACGACAGCGACACTCCTTTCCCCGGCCTCGCGGCGCTGCCGGCGGTGCTTGGCACCGCCCTGCTGATCTGGGCCAACGGCGCAGGCGACACCTGGGCTCGCCGCCTGCTGGGCTGGCAACCGCTGGTCTGGTTCGGTCTGATCTCCTATTCGCTGTACCTCTGGCACTGGCCGCTGTACGTCTTCGTCCAGTACCACGCACTGGAAACCCTGGGCCTGCCGGCACGCCTGGGGTTGCTGGCGGCGAGCATCGGCCTGGCGGCACTGTCGCTGTACTACGTCGAGGCACCGTTCCGCGAGCGCAAGCTGTTCGCCGGGCGCCGGCAGATGCTTGGCGCGGCGCTGTGCAGCTTGCTGCTGCTGGGAGTCGTCGGCCAGTTGGTGCGGCATTACGACGGCGTGCCGTCGCGTCTTTCCGAGGAAGCCTTGCGTTATGCCAAGGCGTCCAAATGGCGCGATGGGCAGACCGACTGCATGTTCGACAAGAAGGCGCTCAGTCAGGAAAGCATCTGCCGCTTCCCGGCGGAACTGGCTGCCGAACGACCGCTGCTGGTCAGTTGGGGCGACAGCCATTCCGCGGCGTTGAGCCCGCTGCTGCGCGAACTGGCTACCAGTCGCCGACTGCCGATCTGGCAGGCTTCGCTGGCGGGCTGTCCGCCGTTGCTGGGGATGTTGGAAAAGGACACTTGCCTGCGTTTCAACCAGCAGATGCTCGAGTTCGTCGAACAGCAGCGGCCGGGCGGGGTGATCCTCGCCGGGCGCTGGGACATGTATATATACGGCGACTCGCAGGACGGTACCCGCAACATTCTCCGCGAGCCGGACGACACGCCGGACAGCTCGATCGCCGAGGCGCTGCTGCGGCAACGCCTGAGCGGGATGATCGAAAGGCTGAACGCGGCCGACGTACATGTCTGGCTGGTCAAGGACGTACCGCTGCTGCCATTCAAGGCACCGGCGCGGCTGGTGCGGCTGAGTCTGAGCGGGGAGGATGTCGGGCGCGCACGTTTTCCCTTCGCTGAGCACGCTGCGCGCGTCGCCTACGTGAATGCGCTGTTCGATGCGTTGGCCGAAGGCAACCCGCGGGTGAGCGTGCTCGACCCCTCCAGCGTGCTCTGCGATGGCCTGGATTGTTTCGCCGAACGTGATGGCTGGTCGCTGTACATGGATAACAACCACCTTTCGACCCAGGGGGCCCATGAACTCGGGCCTTTGTTCGAGCCGATGCTACAGAGCCTCGACGACTCGAGGATCGCCAGCCAGCAGTGACCGAATGCCGCGTTTGCCTGCTGCCGGATGGGCCGGGAGCAGGTAGGATGTGGGGTCTTGCAGTGAATGGTTAGGCCAATGACGTTCAAGGATCTCCGCGATTTCATCGCCCAGCTGGAGCAGCGCGGTGCGTTGAAGCGCATCCAGGTGCCGATTTCCCCCGTGCTCGAGATGACCGAGGTGTGCGACCGCACGTTGCGCGTCAAGGGCCCGGCATTGCTGTTCGAAAAGCCGACCGGCTTCGACATGCCGGTGCTCGGCAACCTGTTCGGTACGCCGGAGCGCGTGGCGCTGGGCATGGGCGCCGAGGACGTCGGCGCACTGCGCGAGATCGGCAAGCTGCTGGCGCAACTCAAGGAGCCCGAGCCGCCGAAGGGCCTCAAGGACGCCTGGGCCAAGCTGCCGATGTACAGGAAGGTCTTGTCCATGGCGCCGAAGGTGCTCAAGGACGCCCCCTGCCAGGAAGTGGTCGAGGAGGGCGAGGACGTCGACCTCGGCCGGCTGCCGGTCCAGACCTGCTGGCCGGGCGATGTCGGGCCGCTGATCACCTGGGGCCTGACCGTTACCCGCGGGCCGAACAAGGAACGGCAGAACCTGGGCATCTACCGCCAGCAGGTGATCGGCCGCAACAAGGTGATCATGCGCTGGCTCAGCCATCGCGGCGGCGCACTGGACTACCGCGAGTGGTGCCAGAAGCATCCGGGCCAGCCCTATCCGGTAGCCGTGGCGCTGGGCGCCGATCCGGCGACCATCCTCGGTGCGGTGACGCCGGTGCCGGACACCCTTTCCGAATACGCTTTCGCCGGCCTGTTGCGCGGGCATCGTACCGAGCTGGTCAAGTGTCGCGGGAGCGACTTGCAGGTGCCGGCCAGCGCCGAGATCGTCCTCGAAGGGGTGATCCACCCCGGCGAGATGGCCGACGAAGGTCCCTATGGCGATCACACCGGCTACTACAACGAGGTCGATCGCTTCCCGGTGTTCACCGTCGAGCGCGTCACCCGCCGGCAGAAACCGATCTACCACAGCACCTACACCGGGCGTCCGCCGGACGAGCCGGCGATCCTCGGGGTGGCGCTGAACGAAGTGTTCGTGCCGATCCTGCAGAAGCAGTTCCCGGAAATCGTCGATTTCTACCTGCCGCCGGAAGGTTGTTCCTACCGGATGGCGGTGGTGACCATGAAGAAGCAGTACCCAGGGCACGCCAAGCGCGTGATGCTCGGGGTCTGGTCGTTCCTGCGGCAGTTCATGTACACCAAGTTCGTCATCGTCACCGACGATGACATCGATGCGCGCGACTGGAACGATGTGATCTGGGCCATCACCACGCGGATGGACCCCAAGCGCGACACGGTGATGATCGACAACACGCCCATCGACTACCTCGACTTCGCCTCGCCGGTTTCCGGCCTCGGCTCGAAGATGGGGCTTGATGCCACCCACAAGTGGCCGGGCGAGACCAGCCGCGAATGGGGGCGCGCCATCGTCAAGGACGAAGCGGTGACACGGCGCATCGACGCCCTCTGGTCGAGCCTCGGGATCGACTGATGCGTATCGTCCTGCAACCGTCCGGCGCCTGCCTCGAGCTGCTGCCGGGGGAACGCATCCTCGATGGCGCCCGGCGGCTTGGCTACGACTGTCCGCAGAGCTGCCGCAACGGCAACTGCCATATCTGCGCGGCGCTGCTGGTGGAGGGGCGGGTACGCCAGAACGGCGAGGTACGCGATCATGGCGAACTCTTCACCTGCCTCGCTGAGCCGCTGGAAGACTGCGTGCTGCATTGGGACGGGGTGCTGGCGCCGGGTGAACTGCCTCTGCGCAAGCTGACCTGCCAGTTGAGCTTCTGCGAAGAGGTCGGCGGCGACGTCTACCGGGTCGGCCTGCGCGCGCCGGCCGGCAAGCCGCCACGCTATCACGCCGGGCAGTACCTGTTGCTGGAGCGTGACGGCGGCGACAGCGCGGCGTTTTCCCTGGCCTCCGCGCCGCATGCGGGACGCGACCTTGAGTTGCACATCCTGGCCAAGGAAGACAGTGCCGTCGCGCTGATCGCGCAATTGCAGCGCGAGCGCCTGGCACGGATCCAGCTGCCGTTCGGCGACGCGCATCTGGCGGAACTGCCCGACGGTCCGCTGGTGCTGATCGCCGCGGGAACCGGCATGTCGCAGATGCACAGCCTGATCGAGCACTGCCGCGCCGCCGGCTTCGCCCATCCTGTACATCTCTACTGGGGCGTTCGGCGTCCGGAGGATTTCTACCGACTGCCGCACTGGACGGAGTGGGAAGGCCTGCCGAACCTGTTCCTGCACCGGGTGGTCAGCGACCTCTGTGGCTGGGAGGGGCGCTGCGGCTTGCTGCACGAGGCGGTGCGCGAGGATTTCGCCGACCTGTCGAGCCTGCATGTGTATGCCAGCGGCTCGCCGGCGATGGTCTACGCGACCCTGGATGCCCTGGTCGAAGCAGGGATGGACGCGCACCAGATGCGCGCCGACGTGTTCGCCTACGCGCCGCGGGACTGAACGCGGCTCCGGCCTGGCGCCGGAGCCGCCGCGTCATCAGCCGGCTTGCTGCGACGCGGCCTGGACCGCGGGTTTGCGCAGGGTCAGGCAGAGGAACAGGATGGCCAGCAGGCAGGCGCCGATCAGCAGCTTGAAGCCACCGTCCCAGCCGAAGTGATCCACCGTGTAGCCGACCAGGGCGTTGGCCGCCACCGAGCCGCCGAGGTAGCCGAACAGACCGGTGAAGCCGGCGGCGGTGCCGGCCGCTTTCTTCGGCGCCAGCTCCAGGGCCTGCAAGCCGATCAGCATCACCGGGCCGTAGATCAGGAAGCCGATCATGATCAGCGCGGCCATGTCGATCGCCGGGTTGCCGGCCGGGTTCAGCCAGTAGATCAGGGTGCCGACGGTCACCAGGATCATGAACACCACGCCGGTGGCGCCGCGATTGCCCTTGAACAGCTTGTCCGACAGCCAGCCGCAGAGCAGGGTGCCGGGAATCCCCGCCCATTCGTAGAAGAAGTACGCCCAGGACGACTTGTCGACGTTGAAGTGCTTGGCCTCCTTGAGGTAGGTCGGCGCCCAGTCGAGCACACCGTAGCGCAGCAGGTAGACGAACACGTTGGCCAGGGCGATGTACCAGAGCAGCTTGTTGCGCAGCACGTAGGTGACGAAGATCTCCTTGGTCGACAGCTCGCGCTCGTGGTGTTCGTCGTAGCCTTCGGGGTAGTCGTCCTTGTGCTTCTCGATCGGTGGCAGGCCGCAGGATTGCGGGGTGTCGCGCATGGCGAAATAGGCGAATACGGCTACGCCCACGGCGACGATGGCCGGCACGTAGAAGGCCGAGCGCCAGTCGCCGAACAGCGCCAGGCCGAGCAGGAACAGCGGGCCGATCAGGCCGCCGCCGACGTTGTGGGCGACGTTCCACACCGAGACCACGCTGCCGCGCTCCTTCTGCGACCACCAGTGGACCATGGTCCGTCCGCTCGGCGGCCAGCCCATGCCCTGGGCCCAGCCGTTGATGAAGAGCAGGACGAACATGATGGCGACGCTGGAGGTAGCCCAGTGCGCGAATCCGAAAATGAACATCACCGCCGCCGACACCAACAGGCCGAACGGCAGGAAGACCCGTGGGTTGGAACGATCCGAGACCAGGCCCATGATGAATTTCGACAGGCCGTAGGCGATGGCGATGGCCGACATCGCGACACCCAGTTGACCGCGGCTGTAGCCGTCCTCGATGAGGTAGGGCATGGCCAGGGAGAAGTTCTTGCGCAGCAGGTAGTAACCCGCGTAGCCGATGAAGATACCGGCGAAGATCTGCCAGCGCAGGCGCCGGTAGGTGCTGTCCACCTCGGCATCGGGCAGTGGCGCCTGGTGTGGCGCGGGACGAAAGATTCCGAACATCGCGAGCTCCGCTTGTTGTTGTGTCGCGCCTTTTTACGCGGTTGCGAACACTACATTTTTCGTAAATGAAAAAATAGCGGAAATGTTACAGGTTGAGTGCATTGGTCGGAAATAAGAAAGCCCCGGTCGGAAACCGGGGCCTTCATAGGGAAAAACATCTGACAGCGTGGGCCTCGGCCGGTGTATCGCTCCGGCCCGCCATGCCTTTCTCCGCACGGGCGGGAGGCAATACTCGCCGCCTTCGTGGCTCAGCGAACCTCCACCACCACCTTGCCGACCGCCCTGCGCTGGCCGAGGGCGTCGATAGCGTCGCCGGCCCGTTCCAGCGGGAAGCGCTGCGACACCAGCGGCTTCAGTTTGCCTTCGGCGTGCCAGGCGAACAGCTGGCGGAAGTTGTCAGCGTTGTCCTGCGGCTGGCGTTGGGCGAACGATCCCCAGAACACGCCGACCAGCGAGGCGCCCTTGAGCAGGGTCAGGTTGGCCGGCAGCGAAGGGATGCTGCCGCTGGCGAAGCCGACCACCAGCATCCGTCCGTTCCAGGCGATGCTGCGGAAGGCCTCCTCGAACAGTTCGCCGCCCACCGGATCGTAGATCACATCGACGCCCTGGCCGCCGGTCAAGGCCTTGAGCTGCTCGCGCAGGCTACCTTCGCTGTAGTTGATCAGTTCGTCGGCGCCGGCGGCCTTGGCCACGGCGAGCTTGTCGGGGGTACTGGCGGCAGCGATCACCCGCGCGCCCATGGCCTTGCCGATCTCCACGGCAGCCAGCCCGACCCCGCCGGAAGCGCCGAGCACCAGCAGGGTCTCGCCGGGTTGCAGATTGGCGCGCTGTTTCAGGGCGTGCATCGAGGTGCCGTAGGTCATGCCGAAGGCGGCGGCGCTGGCGAAGTCCATGCCTTCGGGAATCGGCATCACGTTATAGCCGGGCACCTTGACCTGCTCGGCGAAGCTGCCCCAGCCGGTCAGGGCCATGACCCGGTCGCCGGGCCTGACGTGGGCGACCTTTTCGCCGACCGCGGCGACCACCCCGGCCGCCTCGCCGCCCGGGGAGAAGGGGAAGGGCGGCTTGAACTGGTACTTGCCCTCGATGATCAGGGTGTCTGGGAAGTTGACCCCTGCGGCGTGCACATCGAGGAGGATTTCGTTCTTCGCCGGGCTCGGGCTGGCGATTTCTTCCAGGACCAGGCTGCTGGCCGGGCCGAAGGCTTTGCAGAGGACGGCTTTCATCGGGGACGCTCCAGTTTGCGGTCCGGCCAGTGTAGGAGGGAGACGCCGGGGGTCAATCAGCATCGCCGCAACTGATGGTTGTCCATAAACCCCGGGCTTGGGCCCGGCCGAGAGTCTGGCTATGCTTGCCGGCATTCGTCGAGGAGATGCGCCCGTGAGAACCCCCATTGCCCTGTCGCTGGCCCTGTGCCTGAGTCTGTTCCCGTCGTTCGCCTCGGCCGAGGAGGCCGCGCCGGAAGGCGAGGGCGCGAACAAGCCGGTCTACGTCGACCTGACCCCGGCGCTGGTCGGCAACTACGGCAGCGGGCCGCGCCTGCAGTACTACAAGGCCGACATCGCCCTGCAGGTGGCCGACAAGGACGCGGCGACCAAGGTCGAGCATCACGAGCCCTTGATCCGCAACCAGTTGATCATGCTGTTCGCCCAGCAGACCGACCAGAGCCTGGGTACGGTCGAGGCCAAGGAAAGCCTGCGCCAGGAGGCGCTGAAGCAGGTCCAGCAGACCCTCGAGCAGGAAGAGGGCAAGCCGCTGGTGACCGACCTGCTGTTCAACAACCTCATCGTCCAGCCCTGAGGTCAACTATCCGTTCTGTCCCGCGCTCCCGGATGCGAGGCACCGGCGATTCTGCTTTCCTGTGAGATTCGGTCGGGCGCGTCTGACGTGCATCAACACCCGCGCGCCGCCCTGGAGGGACAATCGAGCCAGTGAAGTCCGCGGCGGCCGCGCTTTCCAGCGTGAGCGCCATCGCCGCGGCCTGGCCGGACGTGCGAGGAGAAGGGATGAAACAGGAAAGCAAACGGTGGCTGAGCCGTGCCTTGATCGTGGCGGCGCTGCTCGGCGTAGGCGTGCTGGTCTGGCAGGTATCGCGACCGACCGGCCTGGGCGAGGGATTCGCCAGCGGCAACGGACGCATCGAGGCCACCGAGGTGGACGTGGCGGCCAAGCTTCCCGGGCGGGTCGCCGAGATCAAGGTCGACGAGGGCGACTTCGTCAAGGCCGGCGAAATCGTCGCGCGGATGGATACCCAGGTGCTCGAGGCGCAGTTGGCCCAGGCCCAGGCCCAGGTGCGCCAGGCGGAGAACGCCAAGCTCACCGCGACCTCGCTGGTGGCCCAGCGCGAGAGCGAGAAGAGCACCGCACAGGCCGTGGTGGCGCAGCGCCAGGCCGAACTGACAGCGGCGCAGAAGCGCTTCACCCGTACCGAGGCGCTGGTCAAGCGCAATGCCCTGCCGCAACAGCAACTCGATGACGATCGGGCGACCCTGCAGAGCGCCCAGGCGGCGTTGTCCGCGGCACGCTCGCAAGTGATTTCGGCGCAGGCGGCGATCGAGGCCGGGCGTTCCCAGGTAATCGAGGCGCAGTCGGCCATCGAGGCGGCCAAGGCCAGCGTCGCCCGGCTCCAGGCGGATATCGACGACAGCCTGCTCAAGGCGCCGCGCAACGGCCGCGTGCAGTACCGCGTGGCACAGCCGGGGGAAGTGCTGCCGGCCGGTGGCAAGCTCCTCAACATGGTCGACCTGGCCGACGTCTACATGACTTTCTTCCTGCCATCCATGCAGGCCGGCAGGGTCGGACTGGGCCAGGAAGTGCGCTTGGTGATCGACGCGGTGCCGGACTACGTGATCCCGGCCAAGGTTTCCTATGTCGCCAGTGTCGCCCAGTTCACCCCGAAAACGGTGGAAACCGCCAACGAGCGGGAGAAGCTGATGTTCCGGGTCAAGGCGCGGCTCGATCCGGCGCTGCTGGAAAAATACATCACCTACGTCAAGACCGGCGTGCCCGGAATGGCCTACCTGCGACTGGACCCTGAGGTCGAGTGGCCGGCCAACCTGCAGATCAAGGTTCCGCAATGACCGCTGGCGGGAGCGGCGTGGCGAGCCTCCGGGGCGTTTCGCTGCGCTACGGCGAGACGCGTGCGGTTGACGACGTCAGCCTGGAGATCCCGGCCAACCGCATGGTCGGCCTGATCGGTCCGGACGGGGTCGGCAAGTCCAGCCTGCTGGCGCTGCTGGCCGGCGCACGGAAGATGCAGGATGGCGAGATCCGCGTGCTCGATGGCGACATGCGCGACCGCCGCCACCGCCGGGCGGTCTGCCCGCGCATCGCCTACATGCCCCAGGGGCTGGGCAAGAACCTCTACCCGACGCTCTCGGTGTTCGAGAACGTCGACTTCTTCGGTCGGCTGTTCGGCCACGACAAGGCCGAGCGCGAGCGGCGCATCGCCGACCTGCTGCAGAGCACCGGGCTGGCGCCGTTCGCCGAGCGTCCTGCGGGCAAGCTGTCCGGCGGCATGAAGCAGAAGCTCGGGCTGTGCTGCGCGCTGATCCACGATCCCGACCTGCTGATCCTCGACGAGCCGACCACCGGCGTCGACCCGCTGTCGCGCAACCAGTTCTGGGAGCTGATCGGCCGTATCCGCGCGGGCCGCGAAGGCATGAGCGTGCTGGTCGCCACCGCCTACATGGAGGAAGCCGAGCGCTTCGACTGGCTGGTGGCGATGGACGACGGAAAGGTCCTGGCCACCGGTACGCCGCAGGAGTTGCGCGAGCGTACCGGGACGCAGAGCCTCGAGTCGGCGTTCATCGCCCTGCTGCCGGAAAGCAAGCGCGCCGGCCACCATCGATTGGTGATCCCGCCGCGACCGCAGAGCGAAGGCGCGCCGCGGATCGCCATCGAGGCCGAGGGCCTGACCTGTCGTTTCGGCGACTTCGTCGCGGTCGATCACGTCAGCTTCCGTATCGAGCGTGGGGAAATCTTCGGCTTTCTCGGCTCCAACGGCTGCGGCAAGTCCACCACCATGAAGATGCTCACCGGCCTGCTGCCGGCCAGCGAAGGCACGTGCGCGCTGTTCGGCCAGCCGGTGGACGCCAGCGACATGGCGACCCGTCGCCGGGTCGGCTACATGTCCCAGGCCTTTTCCCTGTATGCCGAGCTGAGCGTGCGGCAGAACCTGGTGTTGCACGCCCGGCTGTTCCACCTGCCGGCGGATGGCATCCCGGCACGGGTCGGCGAAATGCTCCGGCGCTTCGACCTGGAGAAGGTGGCCGACGAGCTGCCCAACGACCTGCCGCTGGGCATTCGCCAGCGTCTGTCGCTGGCGGTGGCGGTGATCCACAAGCCGGAAATCCTGATCCTCGACGAGCCCACTTCGGGGGTCGACCCGGTGGCTCGCGACGGCTTCTGGGAGCTGATGGTCGAGCTGTCGCGCCGCGACGGGGTGACCATCTTCATTTCCACCCACTTCATGAACGAGGCTCAGCGCTGCGATCGCATCTCGCTGATGCATGCCGGCAAGGTACTGGCCAGCGATACTCCCGATGAGCTGGTGCGCCAGCGTGGTCTGCCGACCCTGGAAGCGACCTTCATCGCTTACCTGGAGGAAGCCGCGGGTGCCGCCGCGCCAGCGCAACCGGCCGAGGCGCCGGCCGTCGCGGAGCAGCCCGGCGATGGCCAGGAGCGCCAGGCGCAACGCGAACGCTTCAGCCCCCTGCGGCTGTTCAGCTATGCGCGCCGCGAAGCCATGGAGCTGCGCCGCGACCCGATCCGCCTGACCCTGGCCCTGCTCGGCACCGCGCTGCTGATGTTCATCATCGGCTATGGCATCAACATGGACGTCGAGGACCTCTCCTGGGCGGTCCTCGACCGTGACCAGACCACCACCAGCCAGGCCTACGCGCTGAACATCGCCGGCTCGCGCTATTTCGTCGAACATGCGCCGATCACCGACCCGGACGACCTCGACCGGCGCCTGCGCAGCGGCGAGCTGAGCCTGGCGGTGGAGATTCCGCCGAACTTCGGGCGCGATCTCAAGCGTGGCTCCGATCCGGCCATCGGCGTGTGGATCGACGGAGCGATGCCGACCCGTGCCAACACCGTGCTCGGCTACGTGCAGGGTCTGCACACCAGCTACCTGGCGGACCTCTCGCGGCAGGCGGGTGGGGCCGAGGTCAGCGCGGCGGCCAGCACCGAGGTGCGCTATCGCTACAACCCCGACGTGGAAAGCCTGAAGGCGATGGTGCCGGCGGTGATCCCGCTGCTGCTGATCATGATCCCGGCCATGCTCACCGCCCTCGGCGTGGTGCGCGAAAAGGAACTGGGTTCGATCACCAACCTCTATGTCACCCCGGTGACGCGCCTGGAGTTCCTGGTCGGCAAGCAGCTGCCCTACGTCGCCATGGGCATGATCAACTTCCTGCTGATGCTGGTCCTGGCCATCGTGGTATTTCGCGTGCCGCTCAAGGGCAGCTTCCTGGCGTTGACCATCGGCGCTTTCCTCTATGTGGTCACCAGCACTGGCCTAGGGCTGTTCCTCTCGACGTTCATGCGCAGCCAGATCGCCGCTGTATTCGGCGTGGCGATCGCCACCATGATCCCGGCGATCCAGTTCTCCGGGCTGATCCACCCGGTGTCCTCGCTGGAAGGTGCGGCGGCCTGGATCGGCAAGCTCTATCCGACCTCGCATTTCCTGGTGGTCAGCCGCGGCGCCTTTTCCAAATCGCTGGGCCTGTCCGATCTCTGGGCCTACTACCTGCCGCTTGCCGCTTCCATCGTGGTGCTGACCCTGCTCAGCGTGGCCTGCCTGAAGAAGCAGGAGGACTGAGCGATGCGCAGCCTGGCCAACATCTTCAACCTGGGCATCAAGGAGTTCCGCAGTCTCGGCCGCGACTACGCGATGCTGGCACTGATCGTCTGGGCCTTCACCCTGGGCGTCTACAGTTCCGCCACCGGTATTCCGGAAACCTTGCATCACGCGCCGATCGCGGTGGTCGACGAGGATCGCTCGCAGCTCTCGTCGCGTATCGTCAATGCCTTCCAGCCCCCATACTTCCGGCCGCCGGAAATGATCGGGCATGCCGAGATGGATCGCGGCATGGACGTCGGCCTGTATACCTTCACCCTCGATATCCCGCCGGACTTCCAGCGCGACGTGCTCGCCGGGCGCAAGCCCTCGATCCAGGTCAACGTCGACGCGACCCAGACCGGGCAGGCCTTCTCCGGCGCGGGCTACATCCAGAACATCGTCGCCACCGAGGTGCGCGAATTCGTCAGCCGCTACCGCGCGGAGCCGAGCATGCCGGCGCAGATCGAGGTGCGCATGGAATTCAACCCGAACCTGACCCAGGCCTGGTTCGGCGGGGTGATGGAAGTGATCAACCAGATCACCATGCTGTCGATCATCCTCACCGGCGCCGCGCTGATCCGCGAGCGCGAGCACGGCACCGTCGAGCACCTGCTGGTGATGCCGCTGTCGGCCTTCGAGATCATGATGGCCAAGGTCTGGTCGATGGGGCTGGTGGTGCTGGTGGCGGCGGGGCTCTCGTTGCAGTGGGTGGTGCGTGGCTGGCTGGACGTGCCGATCAGCGGCTCGGTGGGACTGTTCCTGCTCGGCGCCGGATTGCATCTGTTCGCCACCACCTCCATGGGCATATTCCTCGGCACGGTGGCGCGTTCGATGCCGCAGCTCGGACTGTTGACCATCCTCGTGCTGCTGCCGCTGAACATCCTTTCGGGCGGCACCACGCCACGGGAAAGCATGCCGGAACTGGTGCAGAACATCATGCTGGCGGCGCCGACCACGCATTTCGTCAGCCTGGCCCAGGCGATCCTGTTCCGCGGCGCCGGTTTCGACATCGTCTGGCCGCAGTTCGCCGGTATCGTGGTGATCGGTTCGGCGTTCTTCTTCGGCGCGCTCTGGCGTTTCCGCCGGACCATCTCGCAGATGGCCTGAGCGATGGCTTCAGCGTTTCGCCAGCGGCAGGATCGCCTGCCATTCCTCGGCGCTGACCGGCATTACCGAGAGGCGGCTGCCCTTCTGCACCAGGGCGAGGTTGGCCAGGGCGTCCTGGGCCTTCAGCCGGGCCAGTGGAACGACCTCGGCGAAGGCTTCGACGAAGCTGACGTCGCGGGCGCTCCAGGGGTTCTTCCCGGCGCTGGCCTTGGGGTCGTGGTAGGGGCTGGCGGGATCCAGGGCCGTGGGATCGGGGTAGGCTTCGCCTTCGATGCGGGCGATACCGGCGATGCCGGGCTGCGGGCAACTGGAGTGGTAGAAGAAGAACAGGTCGCCGGAGTTCATGCTGCGGATGAAGTTGCGCGCCTGATAGTTGCGCACGCCATCCCAGCGGGCGGTTCCGAGGCGTTGCAGGTCGCGGATCGAGAGTTCGTCCGGCTCGGATTTCATCAGCCAGTAGGCAGGCATGAACTTTGCTCCTCTTTCGTAGATGTACGTAGGAAACGTCTGCGCGTGACCACCGGTCGCCGGTGTAATTGCGTATGACTTCAGCTTATCGGAAAATGCCGTTTTTCAGCGGGGCAGGGTGCTCAGGCGATAAGATAATCGCAAGGACCGGCCTCGAAAATTGCCTGGAAGGGGGAGGCAATCGATGAAGCGCAAGCCAGACTTGCTGTGGGTTTTGGTCATCATCTTCGGACTTGGGGTCGTCACCACCGGTTATACCCAGAGCCTCTGGGAACGACAGGCCAGTACGCCCGCCCAGGTGACGCAACAGCCGTAAGACTCGCCGGGTATCGCATGGAACGCGGTACCCAGGGTTCTCCCTCCTTCCTAGCGTTTCCCTGCCACGTACCAGCCCGCATCGGTCACCGTTCCCGCCAGGGGAATGTCCCAGCTGGCCAGCGCCAGTCGATCCACCTTCTGACATTCATGGGCCAGGCCGATCAACGTCGGTTTGTGACCATTTTTGCGCCTCGCCAGGTAGGCCAGGCTGCGGTCGTAGAAGCCGCCGCCCATGCCCAGGCGCCCGCCCTGTTCGTCGAACCCCACCAGCGGCAGCAGTACCAGGTCCAGCGCCCAGGCCTTGCGCTGGCGGCCGGCGTCGGCCAGCGGTTCGCTGATGCGGAAGCGGTTGCGGGTCCAGCGTTCGCCGCTGCCGACCCGCTGGAATACCATGCGCGTCCGCGGCCAGGGCGCCAGCACCGGCAGGTAGGTGGCCTTGCCGCGCTTCTGCGCCGCACGCAGCAGCGGACGCGGGTCGATCTCGCCGTCGTTGGGCAGGTACAGGGCGATATGGCGGGCACGGCGGAAAAGGGGATGCTGCGCCAGTTGTCGATAGAGGGCGCGGGCGGCGAGGCGTTGCTGCAGGGGGGAGAGCGCGCGGCGCGCCTGGCGGAGCTTGCGGCGCAGGGCCGGGCGGCTGAGGTCTTGCGATTCGATCATGTGGAAAGGTAGCTCCCCGGTCGTGCCGCTGTCGGGTTAGCCCTTGAACCCGAAAGTTCAAGGTGGCGGTTGCAGTAGACCTTAAGGCTTTCCGTCGTGCGGACATGCACACCGGTCCAACTGGCAACCTCCGTTGTTGCAGTTATCGGCTCAGGGACATCACCGACTGGCCAACACACCAGGGAGCGGAGGCCAGTATACCCGAATTGGCCGTGCCCGGGTCAGGCTTCGCCGGCATCGGCCGGATTCGCCAGGGCGCGGTCGACGCGATCGAGCAGTTCGCGCACGCGCTCGCGGGTCGAACTGCTTTCCTGGTCCAGGCGCTCCTTGCGGTGCAGCAGGTCGTGGGTGATGTTGAGGGCGGCCATCACGGCAACCCGGTCGGCGCCGATGACTTTGCCGCTGGAGCGGATCTCGCGCATCTTGCCGTCCAGGTAACGGGCGGCGCTTTCCAGGTTGGCGCGCTCGTCGTCCGGGCAATTGATGCAGTATTCCTTGTCGAGAATCTGCACGGTGAGGGTATTCGACTGGCTCATGTGTCCTGCTCCAAGGCTTTCAGACGCAAAATCATCGCTTCGACCTTGTGTCTCGCCATTTCGTTCTTTTCGATCAGATGAGCGCGCTCTTCGCGCCAGGACTTTTCGTTCGCCCGCAGCAGCCGGTTCTCCGCCTTGAGCTGTTCCAGCTTCTGGAGCAGCTGGTCGAACTTGGCCGTCAACAATTGCAGATCGGCGTCTTCCATGGGCTCTCGCTTGGGAATTGGGGTGATTGGACAACTATATAGGATCGTCCCCGGTCGGGGCCAATGCCCCGGCCGGGCCGGCGCGCCGGCAACCGGTCGCATGGTCTTGCCGGGGCGGGCGGTGCTAGGATAACCACCTTCATTTCACGTGTAGCGCCCCAATGGCGCCCAGCCGTCAGGGTCCCGAGATGTCCACTCAGAATTCCGCCTACAGCGCCTTTTCCTCCCTTCTCGCCGAGGCGGCCATGCCGGTCTCGCCGGCCGAACTGCACGGCCATCTGCTGGGTCGGGTCTGCGCCGGCGCCGGCTTCGACGAGGCCGCCTGGCAACACGCTGCCGCCGAACTGCTCGGCGGCGCGCCGGGCGAACGACTCAAGGCCGCGTTGTCCGGCCTGCTCGGCATGGTCCGGCAGGACTTTTCCGCCGGCGAGGTCGCCGTCGTCATGCTCCTGCCCGACGACGAAACCCCGCTCGCCCAGCGCACCGAGGCGCTCGGCCAATGGTGCCAGGGTTTCCTCGCCGGTTTCGGCCTCACCGCCCGCGAAGGCAGCCTGACCGGCGAAGCCGAGGAAGTGCTGCAGGACATGGCCGCCATCGCCCAGGTCCAGGGCCAGCTGGAAGACAGCGAGGACGGCGAGACGGACTATATGGAAGTCATGGAATACCTGCGGGTCGCTCCGCTGCTGCTGTTCGCCGAGTGCGGCAAGCCGCTGGAGCCCGCTCCCAAGCCTTCACTGCACTGAGGTTTCTGCATGATCCGTATCCCCAAGTCGGAGTACGCCCGTCGGCGCAAGGCGCTGATGGCGCAGATGGAACCCAACAGCATCGCCATCCTGCCGGCGGCGCCGATGTACATCCGCAATCGCGACGTCGAGCATGTCTACCGCCAGGACAGCGACTTCCAGTACCTCACCGGCTTCCCCGAGCCGGAGGCGGTGATGGCGCTGATTCCCGGCCGTGCCCACGGCGAATACGTGCTGTTCTGCCGCGAGCGGGATCCGGAGCGTGAACTGTGGGACGGCCTGCGCGCCGGCCAGGACGGTGCGATCGGCCAGTACGGCGCCGACGACGCCTTTCCCATCGGCGATATCGACGACATCCTGCCCGGCCTGATCGAAGGCCGCGACCGGGTCTACTACGCCCTTGGCGCCAATCCCGACTTCGACCGCCGGCTGATGGACTGGATCAACGTGATCCGCTCCAAGGCCCGCCAGGGCGCGCAGCCGCCGAACGAGTTCGTTGCCCTCGACCACCTGCTGCACGACCAGCGGCTGTACAAGAGCGCCAACGAAGTGAAGGTCATGCGCTACGCCGCCGAGGTCTCCGCCCGGGCGCACATCCGGGCGATGGAGGTGTGCCGGCCGGGGCTGTTCGAGTACCACCTGGAAGCCGAACTGGAATACGAGTTCCGCAAGGGCGGGGCGAAGATGCCGGCCTACGGTTCGATCGTCGCCGCCGGACGCAACGCCTGCATCCTGCACTACCGCGAGAACGATGCGGCGATCAAGGACGGCGACCTGATCCTGATCGATGCCGGCTGCGAGATCGACTGCTACGCCAGCGACATCACCCGTACCTTCCCCGCCAATGGCCGCTTCAGTCCCGAGCAGAAGGCGATCTACGAACTGGTGCTGGAAGCCAACATGGCGGCGTTCGACTACATCGCCCCCGGTCGCCACTGGAACGAGGCCCATGAGGCCACCGTACGGGTCATCACCGCCGGGCTGGTGCGCCTGGGCCTGCTGGAGGGCGACGTCGACGAGCTGATCGCCCACGAGGCCTACAAGGCTTTCTACATGCACCGCGCCGGCCACTGGCTGGGGATGGACGTGCACGACGTCGGCGAGTACCGCGTCGGCGGCGAATGGCGGGTGCTCGAACCGGGCATGGCGATGACCGTCGAGCCGGGCATCTACATCGCCCCGGACAATACCTCGGTGGCGAAGAAGTGGCGCGGTATCGGCGTACGCATCGAGGACGACGTGGTGGTCACCCGCAATGGCTGCGAAGTGCTGACCAACGGCGTGCCGAAGACCGTCGCCGAGATCGAGGCGCTGATGGCCGCGGCCAAGAGCGAGGCAGCCTGAGGTGACGATGAGCAAGGTCAACCTGGCGATCATCGGCGGGGGCCTGGTCGGCGCCTCGCTGGCGCTGGCCCTGCAGGCCGGCGCTCGGGAGCGCGGCTGGTCGATCGTGCTGATCGAACCCTTCGCCCCCGGCAACGCCTACCAGCCCAGCTACGACGCCCGCTCTTCGGCGCTGTCCTACGGCAGCCGGCAGATCTACGAGCGACTCGGCCTGTGGCCGGCGATCGCCGAGCGGGCCGAGCCGATCCTGCATATCCATGTTTCCGACCGCGGCCGCTTCGGCGCCACCCGCCTGACCGCCATCGAGGAAGGCGTGCCGGCGCTGGGCTACGTGGTGGAGAACGCCTGGCTCGGCCAGTGCCTGTGGAAGGCGCTCGACCCCGAGGTGGTGCGCTGGCACTGCCCGGCCGAAGTGAAGACCCTGGAAGCCCGGGAGGGCGGTTACCGGCTTACCCTCGACGACGAGACGCAACTCGATTGCGAGCTGGCGATCCTCGCCGATGGCGGTCGTTCCGGGCTGCGCGAACAACTTGGCATCGCCGTGGAGCAGACGCCGTACCGGCAGACTGCGCTGATCGCCAACGTATCGCCCTCCGAGGCGCACCTCGGGCAGGCCTTCGAGCGCTTCACCCCCAGCGGTCCGATGGCCCTCCTGCCGTTGCCGGATAACCGTTGCGCGCTGATCTGGACCCGCCCAGGCAAGGACGCCGAACGCCTGCGTGGCCTCGATGACGCGGCCTTCCTCGGCGAGCTGCAGGCTGCCTTCGGCTACCGCCTCGGCGCCTTCCGCCAGGTCGGCGCACGGCACTGCTACCCCTTGCACCTGGTCGAGGCCTGCGAGCAGGTGCGTCCGCACCTGGTGGTGCTGGGCAACGCTGCGCACAGTCTGCACCCCATCGCCGGCCAGGGCTTCAACCTGTCGTTGCGCGACACCCTGGCGCTGGTCGACGCCCTGCTCCACGACGACGCGCCGCTGGGCGAGTTCGCCGTGCTGCAGCGCTACCTCGATGGGCAGCGCCTGGACCAGCAGATGACCGTCGGCTTCTCCGACCGGGTGACCCGGCTGTTCTCCAACGACCGCGCGCTGCTCGGCGCCGGGCGCAACCTCGGCCTGCTCGGGCTCGACCTGCTGCCGCCGGCCAAGCGCTGGTTCGCCCGCCAGGCCATGGGCCTCGGCGCGCGGCCGCTGTAGCGCCATGCCGGTCTGGTCGAGGGCGCGCAAGGCCCGCCTGCTGCGCTTCGCCATGAATCTCTACCCGCCCTTCCTGGGGGCGGGCATCCGTGTGCGGCACATCGCTGGCGATTTCCGCGAGGTTCGGGTGCGCATGGGCCTGAACCGGCTCAATCGCAACTATGTAGGCACCCAGTTCGGCGGCAGCCTCTACGCGATGACCGACCCGTTCTTCATGCTGATGCTGATGGAGAACCTGGGCCGCGACTACGTGGTCTGGGACAAGGCGGCCAACATCGAGTTCGTCAGCCCGGGCAAGGGCCCGGTGCATGCGCATTTCAGCATCGACCAGAAGCTGCTCGACGAGGTCCGCGAGCGGACCGCCGGCGGCGAGAAGTACCTGCCCCGGCTGCACGCCGAAGTGCGCGACGACGCCGGCACCCTGGTGGCGCGGGTTCAGAAAACCCTGTACGTGCGGCTCAAGCCGCGCCTGCGGAACGCGGCCTGAAGAGGGCCCACGAGTGGAGAACGAGGATATGCACGCGGATCTGGTCATCGTCGGCGCCGGCATGGTCGGTAGCGCCCTGGCCCTGGCCCTGGAGGGCAGCGGCCTGGAGGTGCTGCTGGTGGACGGCGGCTCGCTCGACGTGGCGCCGTTCAAGCCGGAGGCGCCCTACGAGCCGCGGGTCAGCGCGCTGTCCGAAGCCAGCCGGCGGATTCTCCAGCGCCTGCATGCCTGGGACGGCATCGTCGCGCGCCGCGCCGAGCCCTATCGCGAGATGCAGGTGTGGGATGGCTCCGGCACCGGGCGGATCGGCTTCAGCGCCGCCAGCGTGCACGCCGAGGTACTCGGCCATATCGTCGAGAACCGGGTGGTGCAGGACGCCCTGCTGGAACGCCTGCACGATTCCACCACCGGCCTGCTGGCCAATGCGCGCCTGGAACAGATGCGCCACTCCGGCGACGACTGGCTGCTGACCCTGGCCGACGGTCGCCAGCTGCGTGCGCCGCTGGTGGTCGCCGCCGACGGCGCCAACTCGGCGGTACGCCGCCTGGCCGGCTGCGCCACCCGCGAATGGGATTACCTGCACCACGCCATCGTCACCAGCGTGCGCTGCGAGAACGCGCACCGCGCAACCGCCTGGCAGCGCTTCACCGACGACGGTCCGCTGGCCTTCCTGCCCCTGCCGGACCGCGGCGACGAGCACTGGTGCTCGATCGTCTGGTCGACCACCCCGGAACAGGCAGAACGCCTGATGGCGTTGGACGAGGATGGCTTCCGCGCCGCCCTCGGCGAAGCCTTCGAACAGCGCCTGGGCGCCATCCTGCATGCCGACCGGCGCCTGTGCATCCCGCTGCGCCAGCGGCACGCCAAGCGTTACGTCGAGCCGGGCCTGGCGCTGGTCGGCGACGCTGCGCACACCATCCACCCGCTGGCCGGACAGGGCGTGAACCTGGGCTTCCTCGATGCGGCGGTGCTGTCCGAGGTCCTGTTGCACGCCCTGGAGCGCGGCGAACGGCTTGCCGACGAACGCGTGCTGAGTCGCTTCGAGCGGCGGCGGATGCCGCACAACCTGGGCATGATGACGGCGATGGAAGGCTTCGAGCGCCTGTTCCAGGCCGACCGGTTGCCGCTGCGCTGGCTGCGCAACGCCGGCCTGCGCCTGGTCGACGGCCATCACGAGGCGAAGGCGCTGTTCGTCCGCCAGGCGCTTGGCCTCAGCGGCGACCTGCCGTCGCTGGCACGAGTCTGAGCGGGGCGGCCCCCCTGACGGGAGGGCCGCCAGTCCTCAGAACAGCGCCGCGCAGTCACGCATGACCTGCGCCTTGTTGCGCAGGTAGAGCCCGAACAGGTTGCGCGCGGCTTCTTCGTTCACCTCGATTTCCATCGCCTCGACGAAGGCGTTCACCGCCGCCGTGGCGTGGGCGAAGTGATTGCTCTCGGTGCCGCCGGTGTGCACCGTTACCCAGGCCACGGTGGCGCGGGCGCGTTCGGCGGGTACGCCCATGTCGCGGCTGAACCATTCCTTGTACAGCGGGTGGATGTACTCCACCTCGCCGTGGGTATAGACCTCGTGTACCAGCGTGGTCAGCAGTCCCTGCATCAGGTCGCGCTCGCGCAGGCGCTGGCGGTCGGTCCAGTCCTTGAACGCCTGCGCCGAAGGCAGGCAGTTCTCGCGCAGCAGCCAGCGGTCGTCGCCGCAAAGGGTGGTGGCCATGGTGTAGAAAAGATCGGCATGCACGGTGTTGCCGAGGGCGCCGAGGTCTTCGTCGGTGATCCGTTGCAGGCTGCCGCAGGCTCGATAGAGCTGGTCTGCCGCTGCCGAACCCTGTTCCGAACGGGCCAGCAGGGTCAGGCGATTGGCCAGTCCGGAAACGCTGGCCGCCGAGTTGTTGGTCTTCGACCAACTGGCGAAGAACTTGCGCAGCGGCTCGACCGCCTGGCGCCGGGCGGTGACCCGGGCGAAGGCGTCCTCGATGTCCAGCAACGACGCCGTCTCGTCCCAGAAGGCCCGGAACAGTGCGTGGCGCAGGGTTCCGGCGGGCATGTCGTTGAGGACCGGCTCGATGACGCCGAGCAGCTTGCTGTGGGGGGTGATGACATGGTTCATGGCTAACCTCCTGTCGGTTCTTGTTGTTCTTGCGATGGTTACGGTCTTCCTTGCGACGCGCGCAGGGCCGCGCGTTCGGCCTGTGGTGCGGACCAGCCGTAGCGGGTCAGAAGCAACGGCAGCAACTGGGCCAGGAGGATCAGGCCCAGGCAGCCCGGCCAGCCCCAGCGCTCCCAGAATGGCGCCGGCAGTACCGCGCCGAGGCTGCCGCCGGCGTAGTAGCAGGTCAGGTAGAGGCCGACGGCACCGGCCTTGTCGGTCCCGGCATTGCTGGCGGTGAAGGCGTTGACCGTGGACTGTGCGAGGAACACGCCGGTGGCGCTGAGGGCCAGGCCGACGAGAATCGTCGGCAGGCCCGGCGCCAGGGTCAGCAGCGAGCCGCACACGCCCAGCAGCGATGCGCCCAGCAGCAACTGGCGGTGCGGGCGGGTGCGGGCCAGGCGGCCGCTGGCGGGAATCACCAGCAGGGCGAGGAGGAACACCGCGTAGATCGAGCCGAGCTGAGCGGTGTCCAGGCTGTACGGCGTACGGCTGAGATGGATGCCGATATAGGTGAACATGGCGACCTGGGAAAAGAGGACACAGAACCCCACCGCGTAGGACGACAGCAGCGGAGCCCGGAACAGTTCACGGGATACTAAGGGGCGTTTCCCCGGTGCGGGCGCGTGCCTGCCAGAATTGGCAGGGAGCAGCGCACGGATGGCGACAGCGATGAGCAGGGTCAGCCCGGCGAGGATCCGGAAGGCGACGCGCCAATCCCACTCCTCGGTCAGCAGGCCGGTGAGGAAGCGTCCGGCGAAGCCGCCGAGGATGGTCCCGGCGACATAGAGGCTGGTCAGCTCGATGACCGCGCCGCCGCTCCAGCGCTCGCCGATGTAGGCCACGCTGCTGGCGAACAGCAGGGGAATCAGCATCCCTTCGGCGAAGCGCCAGAGCAGGAAGGCGGCGAAGCTGCCGGCATGGGCGGCCAGCAGCATGGGCACGCAGAGCAGGCTGGCGGCGAAGGCGATCACCCGGCTGCGCTCGCGGCCGCCGCTGAGTCGGCCGACGAAGGGCGCGGCGAGAGCCACCGCCAGGGTGGTGGCGGTGATGCTCCAGTTCGATTGATGGGCGCTGATGTGGAAGCTCGCCGCCAGTTCGTCGAAGATGCCCTGGGTGGTATAGAGATTGAGGAACGCAGCGCAACCGCAGAGAAACAGCGCGAGGCGGGGGAAACCCTGGGACGAATTCATGGAACGCTCTGCCTGGACGAGAAACCCCCTGTTATAGGGGCGCTCCCGACGGGCTGGCCAATACCGATTCAGGACCGATCGATACCGAGGAACCGCATGCTCGACCTACGCCGCCTGCGCTGCTTCGCAGCCGTTGCCGAAACCCTGCATTTCGGCCGCGCCGCCCAGCGCCTGCACATGGCGCAGCCGCCCTTGACCCGGCAGATATCCGCGCTGGAGGAAGAGCTGGGCTTTCGCCTGTTCGACCGCTCCAGCCGGGCGGTGACCCTCACCGCCGAGGGCAGCCTGTTCCTGCCTTACGCACGCGCCCTGCTGGACCAACTGGAGCGCACCGCCGGCTTCGCCCGCAAGCTGGCGCAGGGGCTGGCCGGCCACCTGACCCTCGGCTACGCCAGCTCCATCGCCCTGTCGGACCTGTTCACCGAGGCGATCCGACTGTTCCGCGAGCGCTATCCGGAGGTGCAACTGGAGCTGCTCGAAGGCGCTTCGGCGGCGCAATGGGCGCAGATCGCTGAAGGCGGCATCGATGTGGGGCTGGGGCGCCTGCCGCCGCCGGAAGGCCAGGTCGGCATCGAGGTGCTGGCCCTGGGCGGCGAGCCGCTGGTGGTGGCCGTGCCCAACGGCGATCCGCTGGCGCGGCAAGAGCGGATCGACCTGTACGATCTGCGTGATCGGCCGCTGATCCTGTTTCCACTGGACTACGGCTCCGGCCTCAACGAACTGATCGAGCGCCTCTACCGGAAGGCCGGGCTGGCGCTGACGAGGGGACCGGCCGGACGCCAGATCACCTCGATCATCGCCCTGGTCGCGGCCGGCCAGGGCGTTGCCCTGGTGCCGCGTTGCAGCACCGCGCTGGCCCGGGCCGGAGTCGTCTATCGCCCGCTGGCCGAGCCCGAGGCGCTGGCCGATTTCCTCGTCTTCACCCGCCGCCATGGCCGCAGCGCCGCGGTGGAGGCGTTCCTCGCCATCCTCGGTGGCTTGGACGCAGGCGAAACACCCCGACACATTTAGTCGCGCGGGTTCGCAAGCGAGATTTCTTATCATTCGTGCCTACGTTCCGCTGACGAGGCTGTTCTTCATGCAGGCAAGCAAAGCTCTACTCGCCGCCCTGGCCCTGGGCATCACCGGCCTGGCCCAGGCCGCCGACGAAGTGGTGGTGTATTCCTCGCGCATCGACGAGCTGATCAAGCCGGTGTTCGATGCCTACACCAGCAAGACCGGCGTGAAGGTCAAGTTCATCACCGACAAGGAAGCGCCGCTGATGGCGCGGATCAAGGCCGAAGGCGCTAACACCCCGGCCGACCTGCTGCTCACCGTGGACGCCGGCAACCTCTGGCAGGCCGAGCAGATGGGCCTGCTGCAACCGTTCAAGTCGGCCACCATCGAACGGAACATTCCCTCGCAGTATCGTTCCAGCACCGATAGCTGGACCGGACTGTCGCTGCGCGCGCGGACCATCGTCTACTCCACCGAGCGGGTCAAGCCGGAAGAGCTGAGCACCTACGAAGCCCTGGCCGACAAGCAATGGGAAGGCCGCCTGTGCCTGCGCACGGCGAAGAAGGTCTACAACCAGTCGCTGACCGGGACCCTGATCGAGACCCACGGGGCGCAGAAGACCGAGGAAATCCTCCAGGGCTGGGTGAACAACCTGGCCACCGACGTATTCGCCGACGACAACGCGGTGATCCAGGCGGTGGACGCCGGCCAGTGCGACGTCGGCATCGTCAATACCTACTACTACGGGCGCCTGCACAAGCAGAACCCGAACCTGCGGGTCAAGCTGTTCTGGCCGAACCAGGCCGACCGCGGCGTCCACGTCAACCTGTCGGGCATCGGCCTGACTCGCCACGCGCCGCATCCCGAGGCAGCCAAGGCGCTGGTGGAATGGATGACCGGGCCCGACGCCCAGGCGCTGTTCGCCGGGATCAACCAGGAATTCCCGGCCAACCCGCAGGTCGCGCCGTCAGCCGAAGTCGCCAGCTGGGGCAGCTTCAAGGCCGACAGCATCCCGGTGGAAGTTGCCGGCAAGCGCCAGGCCGAGGCGATTCGCCTGATGGACCGCGCCGGCTGGAACTGACCGCCGGTTATACTCGGCGCCCCGGCTCGTCCGAGCGGGGCGTCGTTCGTTCCGCACCGAGGATTTCGTGGCCCATCCCGCTCCCCGCCGCTGGTACCCCATCACCTTCACCGTTGCCGCGCTGGTGCTGCTGCCGCTCAGCGTGCTGCTGCTGAGCTGGCTGGAGATCGACCGGGAAATCTGGAGCCACCTGTGGGATACCCAGTTGCCGCGCCTGCTCGGCAACACCCTGACCCTGGTGCTCGGCGTCGGCATCGGCGTGACTCTACTCGGGGTCAGCCTGGCCTGGCTCACCAGCCTCTGCGAATTCCCCGGGCGGCGCTGGCTGGACTGGGCGCTGATGTTGCCGTTCGCGATCCCGGCCTACGTCCTGGCGTTCGTCTTCGTCGGCCTGCTGGATTTCGCCGGACCGGTGCAGAGCCTGCTGCGCGAGTGGTTCGGCAGCGGCCTGCGGTTGCCGCGCGTACGCTCCACCGGCGGGGTGATCCTGGTCCTGGTGCTGGTGTTCTATCCCTATGTCTACCTGCTCGCGCGCAGCGCCTTCATCGCCCAGGGCAAGGGCCTGATGGAAGCCGCGCGGGTTCTCGGCCTGTCGCCCTGGCAGGCGTTCCTGCGGGTCGCCCTGCCGATGGCGCGGCCGGCGATCGGCGCCGGCCTGGCGCTGGCGGTGATGGAAACCCTGGCCGACTTCGGCGCGGTATCGGTGTTCAACTTCGACACCTTCACCACCGCCATCTACAAGACCTGGTACGGCTTCTACAGCCTCTCCAGCGCCGCCCAGCTGGCCAGCCTATTGTTGCTCGGGGTATGCCTGGTGCTGCTCGGCGAGCGCCACACGCGAGGCCGAGCCAAGGCCGCCAGCGAGCGTCCGCGCGGCGCGCCGCTGTATCGCCTGCGCGGCGCCAGGGCGCTGGCGGCGAGCGCCTGGTGCGGGCTGGTGTTCCTCTGCGCCTTCGTGATTCCCGTGGCGCAACTGGTTGTCTGGTTCTGGCGCCAGGGCCGTTTCGACCTCGACGAGCGCTACTGGGACCTGATCGGCCATACCCTGACGCTGGGCGGCATCGCCGCGCTGGCGACGGTCGCCGTGGCCCTGCTGCTGGCCTTCGCCGTGCGCCTGGCGCCGACCCGCGCTATCCGCGGCGCGGTGGGCCTGGGCAACCTCGGTTATGCGCTGCCGGGCTCGGTCCTGGCGGTTTCGATCATGCTGGCCTTCAGCTGGCTGGACAATCACTGGGTGATCCCGCTTTCCAGCGCCCTCGGCGGCGCCGGCAAGCCGCTGCTGCTGGGCAGTCTGTTCGCCCTGCTGCTGGCCTACCTGATCCGTTTCATGGCGGTGGCCTACGGGCCGCTGGAAAGCGGGCTGGCGCGGATCCGCCCGTCGCTGCCGGAAGCTTCGCGCAGCCTCGGCGTGGGCGGCCCGCTGCTGTTCCTGCGGGTCTACCTGCCGCTGTTGCTGCCGGCCTCGCTGAGCGCCGCGCTGCTGGTCTTCGTCGACGTGCTCAAGGAGATGCCGGCGACCCTGCTGATGCGTCCCTTCGGTTGGGACACCCTGGCCGTACGGATCTTCGAGATGACCAGCGAGGGCGAATGGGCGCGCGCCTCGCTGCCGGCCCTGACCCTGGTGCTGGTCGGCCTGCTACCGGTGGTCGGGTTGATTCGTCGTTCTGCCCATCATTCAGATCGCTGAGCCCAGTATCCATGCAGGTCGTAGGGTCTATGCACGGATCGCGGCACGCTTCCATGGTGTCCTGCTCCGGGGCTTGCGGCTACAATGCGCGCGATTTCGTGCCGGCGGTCCCTGCCGACGGCACCCGCTACGCCCGGAAGGAGAATACCCATGGGATTGCGCACCCCGCTTTACGAGCTGCACGTCGCGCTCGGCGCCAAGATGGTCGATTTCGGCGGTTGGGACATGCCGCTGCACTACGGTTCGCAGGTCGAGGAGCACCATCAGGTTCGGCGTGACTGCGGCGTCTTCGACGTGTCCCACATGACCGTGGTCGACGTCGCCGGCGAGCAGGCCACGGCCTATCTGCAGCATCTCCTGGCGAACGACGTGGCGCGTCTCGGCGAAACCGGCAAGGCGCTCTACAGCGCGATGCTCAACGAAGAGGGCGGGGTGGTCGACGACCTGATCGTCTACCTGACCGAGCACGGCTACCGGGTGGTGGTCAATGCTTCCACCCGCGACAAGGACATCGCCTGGATGCAGGCGCAGGCCGCCGGCTTCAAGGTCGACCTGCAGGAACGCGGCGACCTGGCGATGCTCGCCATCCAGGGCCCCAACGCCCGCGTGCACAGCTCCGAACTGGTGTCCCCGGCACGCGCCGCGCTGATACGCGAACTCAAGCCGTTCCAGGGCCGTGCCGAGGGCGACTGGTTCATCGCCCGCACCGGCTACACCGGCGAGGACGGCCTGGAAATCATGCTGCCGGCCGCCGAGGCGCCGGGTTTCCTCAACGAGCTGGTTGGCGCCGGGATCTCCCCGGCGGGCCTGGGTGCGCGCGATACGCTGCGCCTGGAGGCCGGGCTCAATCTCTACGGCCAGGACATGGACGAAAGCGTTTCCCCGCTTGCCGCCAACATGGGCTGGACCGTAGCCTGGGAGCCGGTTGCGCGGGACTTCGTCGGCCGCCGCGCGCTGGAAGCGCAGAAGGCCGCCGGCGACCAGCCGAAGCTGGTCGGCCTGGTTCTGGAGGAGCGCGGCGTGCTGCGCGCCCACCAGGTGGTGCGGGTAGCTGGCATTGGTGAGGGGGAGATCACCAGCGGCAGCTTTTCGCCTACCCTGAACAAGTCCATCGCGCTGGCCCGCGTGCCGGCCGCCACCGGCGACCGCGCCGAGGTGGAAATCCGCGGCAAGTGGTACCCGGTACGGGTGGTCCAGCCCAGTTTCGTGCGTCACGGCAAGCCCCTGATCTAACCTGGCAATGGCGACCGCCGTCGCCCCCGACTTCGAGGAAAACAAGATGAGCAATATTCCCGCCGAACTGCGTTACGCCCAGAGCCACGAATGGGCTCGCCTGGAAGCCGACGGCAGCGTTACCGTGGGCATTTCCGACCATGCCCAGGAAGCCCTTGGCGATGTGGTCTTCATCGAGCTGCCGGAGCTGGGCAAGACCCTCGCCGCCGGGCAGGAAGCGGGCGTGGTCGAGTCGGTGAAGGCCGCCTCCGACATCTATTCGCCGATCGGCGGCGAAGTCATCGCCATCAACGAAGCCCTGGCCGACACCCCGGAAGACGTCAACAACGACCCGTACGCGTCCTGGTTCTTCAAGCTCAAGCCGAGCAATCCGGCCGAGCTGGACAAGCTGCTCGACGCCGCTGGCTACCAGGCCGCCGTCGACGCGGAAGGCTGAGCCGCCGCGTAGTCGCGACAAAACCCGCTATCCTTGGACAAGGCCTCGATCATTCGAGGCTTTGTTCTTTTTGCAGCGGCGAAATGCGTTTTCGCCGTCGTTGCTTTCTCATTCGATATCCGTTCGGCGACGATCGCTGGCAGGGCGATGCCGCCCCCAACGAGACCGAAGCCATGTCGCAGACGCCGTCCCTCGCCCAGCTCCAGCCCGCCGATGCCTTCCTGCGCCGCCACCTCGGCCCCGATCCGGCGGAACAGCAGGCCATGCTGGACTTCCTCGGAGTTTCCACTCGCGCCGAACTGATCGTGCAGACGGTGCCGCCGGCGATCCGCCTCAACCGGCCGCTGGAACTGCCCGCCGCGCTCGACGAACAGGCCGCCCTGGCGCGCCTGCGCGGCTACGCCGGGCTCAACCAGCGCTGGACCAGCCTGATCGGCATGGGCTACTACGGCACAGTGACGCCGCCGGTGATCCTCCGCAACGTGCTGGAGAATCCCGGCTGGTACACCGCCTATACGCCCTACCAGCCGGAAATCGCCCAGGGCCGCCTGGAAGCGCTGCTGAATTTCCAGCAACTGACCATCGACCTCACCGGACTCGACCTGGCCAGCGCCTCGCTGCTCGACGAAGCCACCGCCGCCGCCGAGGCCATGGCCCTGGCCAGGCGGGTGGCAAAGGCCAGGAGCAACCGGTTCTTCGTCGATGCGCATTGCCATCCGCAGACCGTTTCGGTGTTGCGTACCCGCGCCGAGGCGTTCGGTTTCGAGCTGGTCGTCGACGAGCCGGACAATCTTGCCGCCCACGCGGTGTTCGGCGCCTTGCTGCAATACCCGGACAGTCGCGGCGAGATCCGCGACCTGCGCCCGCTTATCGAGGCGTTGCACGGCCAACAGGCGCTGGCTTGCGTCGCCAGCGACCTGCTCGCCCTGTTGTTGCTGACCCCGCCGGGGGAACTCGGTGCCGACGTGGTGCTCGGCAGCGCCCAGCGCTTTGGCGTACCGATGGGCTACGGCGGGCCGCACGCGGCGTTCTTCGCCACCCGCGAAGGGTACAAGCGGGCAATGCCGGGGCGGATCATCGGCGTTTCCCGCGACGCCCGCGGCAACCCGGCGTTGCGCATGGCCCTGCAAACCCGCGAGCAGCACATCCGTCGGGAAAAGGCCAACTCGAACATCTGCACCGCCCAGGTGCTGCTGGCCAACATTGCTTCGCTGTATGCCGTCTACCATGGGCCGCAGGAGCTGAAACGCATCGCCCAACGCGTCCAGCGCCTGACCGCGCTGCTGGCGGTGGGCCTGGAAAGCAAGGGACTGCGGCGGCTCAACCGGCACTTCTTCGACACCCTGACCTACGAGGTCGGCGAGCGTCAGGCGGCGATCCTCGAACGGGCGCGGGCGGCACGGGTCAACCTGCGCGTGGTCGACGACCGGCGGCTGGCCCTGAGCCTCGACGAAACCTGTGACGCGGCGACCCTGGCGACCCTGTTCGAGATCTTCCTCGGCGCCGGCCACGGGCTGGATGTCGCGCACCTGGATGGCGGGGCGGTGGCCGACGGCATCCCGGCGGTCCTGCAACGCACTTCGGCCTACCTGCAGCATCCGGTGTTCAACGCCCACCACAGCGAGACCGAGATGCTTCGCTACCTGCGCCAGCTGGAAGGCAAGGACCTGGCGCTGAACCAGGCGATGATCCCGCTCGGCTCCTGCACCATGAAGCTCAACGCCAGCAGCGAAATGATCCCCATCACCTGGCCGGAATTCGCCGAACTGCATCCGTTCGTGCCGCGCGAGCAGGCCGAGGGCTATCGCCGGATGATCGACGAACTGGAAGCCTGGCTGCGGGCGATCACCGGCTTCGACGCCATCTGCATGCAGCCGAACTCGGGAGCACAGGGCGAATATGCCGGGTTGCTGGCGATCCGCCGCTACCACCAGAGCCGCGGCGATAGCCAGCGCGACATCTGCCTGATCCCCGCATCGGCGCATGGCACCAACCCGGCCTCGGCGATCATGGCCAGCATGCGGGTGGTGATCGTCGAGTGCGATCCCTGCGGCAACGTCGACCTCGACGACCTGCGCCTCAAGGCGGCCGAGGCGGGCGACCGGCTGTCCTGCCTGATGATCACCTATCCCTCGACCCACGGCGTCTACGAAGAGGGGATAGGCGAGATCTGCGAAGTGGTCCACCGCCACGGCGGCCAGGTCTACATGGACGGCGCCAACCTCAACGCCCAGGTCGGCCTGGCGCGACCGGCGGACATCGGCGCGGACGTCTCGCACATGAACCTGCACAAGACCTTCTGCATCCCCCATGGTGGTGGCGGGCCGGGCATGGGGCCGATCGGGGTCAAGCGGCACCTGGCGCCGTTCGTCGCCAACCATCCGGTGATCCGCGTCGAAGGGCCGAACCCGCTGAACGACGCGGTCAGCGCGGCGCCCTGGGGCAGCGCCAGCATCCTGCCGATCAGTTGGATGTACATCGCCATGATGGGCCCGCAGCTGGCCGACGCCAGCGAGGTGGCGATCCTCTCCGCCAACTACCTGGCGAACCGCCTGGACAGGGCGTTCCCGGTGCTCTACCGCGGGCGCAACGAGCGCGTCGCCCACGAATGCATCCTCGACCTGCGACCGCTCAAGGCGCAGACCGGGATAACCGAGGAAGACGTGGCCAAGCGCCTGATGGACTACGGCTTCCACGCCCCGACCATGTCCTTCCCGGTGCCGGGCACGCTGATGGTGGAGCCGACCGAGAGCGAGTCGAAGGCGGAGCTGGATCGCTTCGTCGAGGCGATGCTGAGCATCAGGGCCGAGATCGGCAAGGTGGAGAGCGGCGCCTGGCCGGCGGAGGACAACCCGCTGAAACGGGCGCCGCATACCCTGGCCGACGTCACCGGGATCTGGCAGAGACCCTACGAGATCGCCGAGGCAGTGACCCCGAGCGAACATGCGCGGGCGTTCAAGTACTGGCCGGCGGTTAACCGGGTGGACAACGTCTACGGCGACCGCAACCTGTTCTGCGCCTACGTGCCGCTGGACGACTACCGCGAGTGACCTCGCCTCCGGGCGGAGGCGAGGTCGCCGGGGCCTACTGCTGGACGGCGGACTGCTCGCCGCCGGCGAGGATCGCGCTGGCCAGTTCCATGTCGCTGGCCTGCAGGTCCGGGTTGTCGTTGCGCAGCTTCTGCAGGGCGGCTTCCAGGTACGGCCCGCGGATCGCGCCGTCGCTGGCGATGTAGCTGCCGGCGTCGTCCTGCGCGGCGACGATCAGCTTGTGGTCGTGGCGGAAGGTCAGGTAGGTGGAGGCCGTGGTGGCACCCGAGGAAATGATGTTGCGCCAGAAGGTATCGGCCATGGCCGAGCCCAGCGGCAGGGCGGCGATGACCAGGGTGGCGGCGGCGAGTTTGACGGAACGCATGGGGGAACTCCTGATAGGGGGCTGCGTGTTACATCAGATCGCGTTTGCCGTCCCGGAGTTCCAGCGGGGATGACCGTCCGGTCGCTTTTTCCGCTGCCGTACAGCCCCCGCCGGCCGGGAGCTACAGCGATTCAGGGCGCGGCAGGCTCGACGTGCAGCAGGGCGCCGTCCTGGCCGGTGACCCGGACCAGGGCGCCGCGCGGCAGGTCGGGACCGCTGACCAGCCACGACGCGTCCTCGACGCGCAGCTCGCCGAGCCCGCCGACGATCGCCCGGTGCAAGGGAAAGGTGCGGCCGAACAGGTCGTCGCCGCGTCGCTGCAACCCTGGCGTTTCCTCGAAGCTACCGGCCTTGCGGCGACGGCGTCGATGCAAGGCAGCGACCAGCCCGGAGAGCAGGACGAACAGCCCTACCTGCCAAGGCCAGGCCAGTCCCGGCAGGAGCGCGCCGAGCGCACCGACACAAGCGGCGGTGAGGCCGACCCGCAGCAGATAGCCGCCGGCACCGAAGATTTCCAGGAGCAGGAGGACGGTACCGAAGGCCAGCCAGTCCCAGAAGTCCAGGCGTAGCAGCAGGATTTCCATCGGCCGGCCCTCAGCGCCGGCTCGGCGGCCGGCCGAGCCATATCGGGCCAGGGACGCCGCTCGCGGCTCGCCGCAGGTGCGGTGCGCCGCGGCTGGGGAGCGTCGGCGCGGGGACGGCGGGGGGAACGCTCGTCATCGTCTACATCCTTGTCTGTGGGCCTGGCAGGCCCGTCCGGCGTTGTGCCGTGCAACCGTCGGAACTCCGCCGACGGGATGTGCCGCTACTTCTGTTCGCTCTGCGGGGTCACCCGCAGTACTTCCTCCAGCGTACTGATACCTGCGGCGACCTTCTGCGCGCCGGACAGGCGCAGGCTGCGGGTGCCTTCCTTGTACGCCTGGCGGCGCAGGGCGACCAGGTCGGTGTCGGCGGTGATCAGTTCTTTCAGGCTATCGCTGAGCAGCATGATTTCATAGACGCCGGCGCGCCCGCGATAGCCGGTGTCGCGGCACTCCAGGCAACCCACGGCCTGGTGCGCGCCGCTGGGCGGCGGGGCGCTCCAGGGGCGGGTCAGTTCGTGCCAGTCGCTGTCCGCCAGTTGCATCGGCGCCTTGCAGTGCGGGCAGAGCGTGCGCACCAGGCGCTGGGCCATGACCCCTAGCACCGTGGCGCGGATCAGGTAGTAGGGTACGCCCAGTTCGAGCAGGCGGGTGATTGCCGTGGGGGAGTCGTTGGTGTGCAGGGTGGAGAGCACCAGGTGCCCGGTGAGCGCCGCCTGGATCGCCATCTCGGCGGTCTCCAGGTCGCGGATCTCGCC
>NZ_KV819937.1:66568-113747 GCF_001815235.1 Pseudomonas sp. HMSC065H01
GTCTCCAGGTCGCGGATCTCGCCGACCATGATGATGTCCGGGTCCTGCCGCAGCAGGGCGCGTACGCCGCTGGCGAAGGTCAGGTCGATGTTGTGCTGGACCTGCATCTGGTTGAACGAGGGCTCGATCATCTCGATCGGGTCCTCGATGGTGCAGACGTTCACCTCGTCGGTGGCCAGTTGCTTGAGCGTGGTGTAGAGCGTGGTGGTCTTGCCCGAGCCGGTGGGGCCGGTGACCAGGATGATGCCGTTGGGCTGGCTGGTCATGCTCTGCCAGCGGCGCAGGTCGTCGGCGGAGAAGCCGAGCTGGTCGAAGCTCTTGAGCAGCACCTCGGGGTCGAAGATGCGCATCACCATCTTCTCGCCGAAGGCGGTGGGCAGGGTCGACAGGCGCAGCTCCACCTCGGCGCCGTCCGGGGTCTTGGTCTTGACCCGGCCGTCCTGCGGCTTGCGTTTCTCCGCCACGTTCATCCGTCCCAGCGACTTCAGGCGGCTGACCACCGCCATGGTCACCTGCGGCGGGAACTGGTAGACGTTGTGCAGCACGCCGTCGATACGGAAGCGCACGGTGCCCTGCTCGCGGCGCGGCTCGATGTGGATGTCGCTGGCGCGCTGCTGGAAGGCGTACTGGAACAGCCAGTCGACGATGGTGACGATGTGCGCGTCGTTGGCGTCCGGCTCCTGGTCGGCGGCGCCGAGGTTGAGCAACTGCTCGAAGTTGCCGACGCCGCTGATCTTCTGGTCCGGCGAGGTGGCGCCGCTGACCGAGCGGGCCAGGCGGAAGAACTCGACGGTGTAGCGCTGGATGTCCGCCGGGTTCGCCACCACCCGCTTGATCGGTCGCTTGAGCACATGCACCAGGTTGCTTTCCCAGCCCTGTACGAAGGGCTGGGCGCTGGCGATGGTGACTTCCTCCGGACTCAGCGCGACGGCGAGGATGCCATGGCGCTGGGCGAAGGCGTAGGACATCAGCGGAGTCACCGCGGCGACGTCGATCTTCAGCGGGTCGATGCGCAGGTAGGGCTGGCCGGCGTACTCGGCCAGCCACTGGGTGAGGGTCTCCAGATCGAGCTTGCGTCCGGGGCGCTTGAGATCCTCGACCTGCTGCGCGGCGAGGAACTCCAGCGGATGCTGCTGGTTGCGCACCGCGCTGCGGCGGATCGCCAGGCACTGTTCGGCCTGCTCCTGCCCGACCCGGCCCTGGGCGACCAGCTCGCGGAGCAGGTCGCCGAGGTCCAGCAGGCGGTCCTGGGCGGCGGTGGCGAACACGGACATGCAGACTCCCTTCGGATGATGGCGGTAGCGGCGAAGCTTATTTCATCAGCGCCTTCCAGGGTTTGAGCGTCAGCACAGTATGGGCCTGCGTGGCGCGGGCAGCCAGGCGCTCGGCATCGACAGGTTGCCGCAGCAGCTCCAGCAACTTGGCCAGTTCGCCGTAGAGGCGGTCGGCTTCCGGCAGGTCGAGCACGCCGCGCGCCAGGCGCAACCAGGTAAGCATGCGCTGCAGGCGCGGCGCTTGGTCGGGGAGCAGCTCGGGATGCTGGTGGGCGCGCGCCAGCGGCGTGGCCTGGGCTTCTTCGGCAAGGCTGCGCAGCAGCCATTTGCCCAGCGCGGCGGCGCCCTGGCGGTTGCCGCGCTCGTTGCGCGACTCGGTCCAGGCCTTGGCCAGCAGCCAGCACGATGCATTCAGGGAGAACAGGCCCCAGCGGGTCTCGTCGAGTTCGCCGCGGAACAGTTGCGGCGCCTGCTGGCGTAGCGTCTCGTCGTCACGGCCGCGCTCGATGCGCGGCGCCCAGTCGGCGAGGAGAGCGTCCAGCGCTTCGCGCAGCTCGCGACTGCTGGCGCGTGGCACCGCCTGGCCGAGGCTGCCGAGCAGGGTACGCAGGTCCTGCAGGTGTTGCAGCCAGTCCTCCAGCAGGCGCCAGTGGCCGTTGAAGCGATACTGTTCGGCCAGTCTCTGGCTGCTGCCGAGCAGGTACCAGGCGATGGCGGCGAAGGCACCGTCCAGCGGGGTTTCCGCCAGCAGTTTCTGGGCCGGGGGATCGACCTCGTAGCTGTTCGGGTCGAACAGGCGGTAGCCGCGCTCGGCCTTGCTGATGTCGCAGGGCATCAGCGGCAGGTCGGCGGCCAGTTCCGCGGCCAGCTCGAGCAGCGCGGCGGCATCGCCCTGGCGCAGTTCCAGCTCCAGTTCGCAGATTTCCTCCTGGTTGTCGCCGGCGACCACCTTGCCCAGGTCGAGCGCCGCCTCCACGACTACCCTGGCCTTGCCGCGGCCCCAGGCGATCTCGGCGCGCTGGCGGACGAAGTCGGTGCTGAAGATCGGCTTGAGCTGCTTCTTGTCGAGATCCTTGAGGGCCGCCGGCCAGCACTTGTCGTCGAGTTTCTTCAGGTCGAGCTTGTTCTTTTCCAGGTACCAGTCCCACTCGTTGCGTTCGGACAACCCGGCCACGCTCTGCCCGCGGCTTTTCAGCGTCTGGATGTACTGCTCGCCGTCGCGGCGCATGCGCAGCGCGACCTTGGCCCGGGCCAGCTCGCGGCCGGGGGTGTCGTAGTACTGGTTGTACAGTTCGCGGCGCTCCCAGCCCGATTTGTTGCGCTTCTTCAGCAACGGGTGCTCCTGCAAGGCTTCCAGGGTGGCGCGGCTGACGCGGAGTTTGATTTCGGTTTCTTTCTGCATGGGGCGATGTCCGGCTCGGGACGCCAGGCGTCCGCGGGTGAAGGTGTTCCAGATCAAAGGCGCGCGGGGTGGGTGGCCTATACTTTTCGGCATTTCCACCAGGGAGGCGTTCCATGCCGACCAATCCGTTCATCAGCCTGTTCGGCCGTTCGCCGATCGGGCCGATGCAGCAGCACATCGCCAAGGCCCACGAATGCGCGGCCGGCCTGTTGCCGTTCTTCCGCGCGGTGATCGCCGAGGACTGGGCGCAGGTCGAACAGGTTCAGCAGGACATGGTGCGACTGGAGCAGGAAGCCGATCGGCTGAAGAAGAACGTCCGGATGCACCTGCCCAAGAGCCTGTTCCTTCCGGTGCCGCGCTCCGATCTGTTGGAGCTGCTCAGTGTACAGGACAAAGTCGCCAATCGCGCCAAGGACATCGTCGGGCTGATGCTGGGCCGGCGCATGCGCATCCCGTTGCCGCTACAGGGCCAGATGCTCGCCTATGTGCAGCGCTCGGTGGACGCCAGCGCCCAGGCGTTGCGGGTGGTCAACGAACTCAACGAACTGCTCGAGACCGGCTTCGGCGGGCGCGAGACCAGCCTGGTGGAGAGCATGGTGGAGGAACTCGAGGCGATCGAGAACGATACCGACCGCATCCAGGTCGAGGTACGCCGCGAGCTGTTCCGTCTGGAAAGCGAGCTGCCGCCGGTGGACGTGATGTTCCTCTACCAGATCATCGAATGGATCGGCGATGTCGCCGACCGCGCCCAGCGGGTCGGCAACCGCCTGGAGCAATTGCTGGCGCGGTGAGCGCCAGTCTTCTTTCCGACCCTGCCTGCACACGGATACCGCCCATGTCCCTGATCGCCGACCACGGCTTCGCCTTCCTCGTACTCGCCTGCCTGTTCGGTTTCTTCATGGCCTGGGGCGTCGGCGCCAACGACGTCGCCAACGCCATGGGCACTTCGGTGGGCTCGCGCGCTCTGACCATCCGCCAGGCGATCCTGGTGGCCATGGTCTTCGAGTTCTGCGGTGCCTATTTCGCTGGTGGCGAAGTCACCGAAACGATCAGGAGCGGCATCGTCGACCCGCAGTACATGACCCCCGACCTGCTGGTCTTCGGCATGCTCTCGGCCTTGCTGGCCGCCGGGGTCTGGCTGTTGCTGGCGACGATCAAGGGCTGGCCGGTGTCGACCACCCACTCCATCGTCGGCGCGATCATCGGCTTCGCCTCGGTCGGTGTCTCGGTGCACGCGGTGCACTGGGGCGCGATCGGCCCGATCGTCGCCAGTTGGGTGGTGACGCCGGTGCTGTCCGGGCTGCTCGCCTTCGCCCTGTTCAGGAGCGTGCAGTGGCTGGTACTGCATGCCGAGGACCCGTTCCGCAGCGCGCGCCGCTACGTGCCGCTGTACATGTTCCTGGCGGGCTTCATGGTCGCGCTGATGACCGTCGGCAAGGGCCTGAAGCATGTCGGCCTGGAGCTTTCCGGCCTCCAGACGCTGGGCCTGGCGTTGCTCGCCGGCGGCCTGGTGATGGGCCTGGGCATCGTCCTGCTGTTGCGCATCCGATCCACTGGCGGAGCCGATCCGCGTGGCGGCTTCGCCAGCGTCGAGCGGGTCTTCGCGGTGCTGATGATCTTCACCGCCTGCTCCATGGCTTTCGCCCATGGTGCCAACGACGTGGCCAACGCCATCGGCCCGGTGGCGGCGGTCGTCGCGGTGGTCCAGGCCGGCGGCGACCTGGATCTGGTGAGCCGTTCGCCGGTGCCGTCCTGGGTACTGCTGCTGGGCGCGGTGGGCATCGTCATCGGCCTGGCTACCTATGGCTACCGGGTGATCGCCACCATCGGCCGGGAGATCACCGAGCTGACCCCCAGCCGCGGCTTCGCCGCCGAGCTGGCGACCGCCTCCACGGTGGTTGGCGCCTCGGCCATCGGCCTGCCTGTATCCACCACCCATACCCTGGTCGGCGCGGTGCTCGGCATCGGCATGGCGCGCGGCATCGGCGCGCTCAACCTGCGGGTGATCGGCTCGATCTTCCTGTCCTGGGTAGTGACCCTGCCGGCCGGCGCGGTGCTGGCGATCCTGTTCTTCCTGGTCCTGCGCGCGCTGTTCGGCGCCTGAGCGCGATCTTCGTCGGCTGGCGCAGGCGGAACCGGAACGGACGGTTTTATCCACTGCCGCGATAGGCCATGATGGGGCTCGATCCGTGTGGAGAGTCCCATGCCGTTGCCGTCTCTGAAAGACCAGTTCGGCGCGCTGATCGCCGCGTCTTCCGTCAGTTGCACCCAGCCCGAGCTGGACCAGACCAACCGCCCGGTGGTCGACCTGCTGGCCTCCTGGCTGGGCGATCTAGGCTTCCGCTGCGAGATCCGGGAAGTCTCGCCGGGCAAGTTCAACCTGCTGGCCAGCTACGGCAGCGGTTCCGGCGGGCTGGTGCTGGCCGGCCACACCGATACCGTGCCCTACGACGAAGCGCTGTGGAGCAGCGATCCGCTGCGCCTGGACGAGCGCGACGGCCGCTGGTACGGCCTCGGCAGTTGCGACATGAAGGGCTTCTTCCCGCTGGCCATCGAGGCCTTGCTGCCGCTGCTCGACCAGCCGTTCCGCCAGCCGCTGATGATCCTCGCCACCTGCGACGAGGAAAGCTCGATGGCCGGCGCCCGTGCCCTCGCCGAAAGCGGGCGACCGCTGGGTCGCGCCACGGTGATCGGCGAGCCGACCAACCTGCGGCCGATCCGCCTGCACAAGGGGGTGATGATGGAGCGCATCGAGATTCTCGGGCAGAGCGGCCATTCGTCCGATCCGAACCTCGGCCGTAGCGCCCTGGAGGCCATGCACGCGACCATCGGCGAGCTGATGGCGCTGCGCGGGGAATGGCAGCGGGCCTGGAACAACCCGCAGTTCAGCGTGCCCCAGCCGACCCTGAACTTCGGTTGCATCCACGGCGGCGACAATCCCAACCGCATCTGCGGCCAGTGTTCGCTGGAATTCGACCTGCGCCCGCTACCCGGCATGCAGCCTGAGCAGTTGCGCGAGGCGATCCGCCAGCGCCTGCGGCCGCTGGCCGAACGGCACCAGGTGAGCATCGACTACCAGCCGCTGTTCCCTGCCGTGCCGCCGTTCGAACAGGCGCAGGACAGCGAACTGGTACGCGTCGCCGAACGCCTGACCGGGCATCGCGCCGAGGCCGTGGCGTTCGGTACCGAGGCGCCGTACTTCCAGCGCCTGGGCAGCGAGACCCTGGTCCTCGGTGCCGGCGACATCGCCTGTGCCCACCAGCCCGACGAGCACCTCGAACTGGCGCGTATCGAACCGATGGTCGGCGTGCTGCGCCGGCTGATCCAGCATTACTGCCTGACGCCCGCCGCCGACTGAAGCGCGGCGTGGCCGGCGACCAGCTCGAAGCCGCCGTTGATGACGAACTGCACGCCCATCGCCACCAGCAGGAAGCCGACCACTCGCGAGATGGCGTCGATCCCGGATTCGCCGAGGAACTTCATGATGCGCCCGGAGCTTTGCAGGGCGATCCAGAAGATCAGCGCGGTGAGCAGGGTGACGGTGATCGCCGCGAGGTGGATGAACAGCGGAATGCTTCCGTAGGTGGATTGCAGCGTCGACGCCGAGCTGACCACCAGGGCGATGGTCCCCGGCCCCGCGGTACCCGGCAGGGCCAGCGGAACGAAGGACAGGTCGCGGAAGTGCGGGGTGATCTTTTCCTCGTCCGACAGCAGGTCGTGCTGGACTTCGGTCTCGTCCGGCGTGGTGGCGGGGAACAGCATGGTGAAACCGATATAGGCGACGATCAGCCCGCCGGCGATGCGCAGGCCGGGAATGGAGATGCCGAACACCTGCATCACCAGGCTGCCGCCGTAGAAGCTGACCAGCATGATCAGCGCCACGTAGAGGCTGGCCTTGAATATCTGCCGGTTGCGCTCCGCCGGCGGCAGGCTGCCGCCGAGGCCGAGCAGTAGCGAGACGCTGGTCAGCGGGTTGGCCACCGGAAGCACGGCGAGCAGTCCGATCAGGACGTGATGGAAGTATTCGCTCATGGATTTTCCTCGTTCGCGTGGTTGCGTGCCGGACGGCACGGCGAACGAGGCAGCCTAGCGAAAAAGCGCTGTGCGAGTTAACCGGGGTTTTCGGATAGTTTTTTTCAAAAATAGTGGTAAAACGGTTCGGTCCGGTCCCAGGCCCCGTACCATGGTCGAATCCCGCCGCTGCGGGGCCGCCGAGGGTTTAAACTCGCGCGTGATCCATCCGTCTCGTTAACCAGAAAGTGAGGAGAAGCCTGTCGATGTTGCTGCGACGACGATAACGGCGCCCTTCGGGCCGTCCCGGCCGCTCACGCTTTGCTCTCGCTCACGAAACGACAGGCTTTCCCCACCATGCCCGACTACGTCAACTGGTTACGTCACGCTTCGCCCTACATCAACTCGCACCGGGACCGCACCTTCGTGGTCATGCTCCCCGGCGAAGGGGTGGAGCATCCCAATTTCGGCAATATCGTCCACGACCTGGTCCTTCTCCACAGCCTCGGTGCGCGCCTGGTGCTGGTGCACGGTTCGCGTCCGCAGATCGAGGCGCGCCTGGCCGCGCGCGGCCTGGCTCCGCGCTATCACCGCGACCTGCGAGTGACCGATGCACCGACCCTGGAGTGCGTCATCGACGCCGTGGGTAGCCTGCGCATCGCCATCGAGGCGCGGCTGTCGATGGACATGGCCGCCTCGCCGATGCAGGGCGCGCGCCTGCGGGTCGCTGGCGGCAACCTGGTCACCGCGCGGCCGATCGGCGTGGTCGAGGGTGTCGACTATCACCATACCGGCGAGGTCCGTCGCATCGACCGCAAGGGCATTGGCCGTCTTCTCGACGAGCGCAGCATCGTCCTGCTCTCGCCGCTGGGCTACTCGCCGACCGGGGAAATCTTCAACCTGGCCTGCGAAGACGTGGCCATGCGCGCCGCCATCGACCTGGAAGCGGAAAAGCTGATTCTCTACGGCGCCGAACAGGGCTTGCTGGACGCATCCGGCAAGCTGGTCCGCGAACTGCGCCCGCAGCAGGTGCCCGCGCACCTGCAACGGCTGGGCAACAGCTACCAGGCCGAGCTGCTGGACGCCGCGGCGCAGGCCTGCCGGGCCGGGGTCAAGCGCAGCCATATCGTCAGCTACACCGAGGACGGCGCGCTGCTCAGCGAGCTGTTCACCCGCACCGGCAACGGCACCCTGGTCGCCCAGGAGCAGTTCGAGCAGTTGCGCGAGGCGGGCATCGAGGACGTTGGCGGGCTGATCGAGCTGATCCGCCCACTGGAAGAGCAGGGCATCCTGGTACGCCGTTCCCGCGAGGTGCTGGAACGCGAGATCGAACAGTTCAGCATCGTCGAGCGCGAAGGGCTGATCATCGCCTGCGCCGCGCTCTATCCGATCGCCGATTCCGAGGCGGGCGAGCTGGCCTGTCTGGCGGTCAACCCGGAGTACCGCCACGGCGGGCGTGGCGACGAACTGCTGGAGCGGATCGAGGAGCGCGCGCGCGGACTCGGCCTGAAGACCCTGTTCGTGCTCACCACGCGGACCGCGCACTGGTTCCGCGAGCGCGGCTTCCAGCCCAGCAGCGTCGAACGGCTACCGGCGGCGCGGGCCTCGCTGTACAACTTCCAGCGCAATTCGCAGGTATTCGAGAAGAGCCTGTGATCCGCCGGCGCGTCCCTGGGCGCAGGGGCGCGCCGGCTTGGCTCAGTTGCTGATCAGGCCGAGGATGCTCGCCTGGTAGGCGGCGACGAAGGTATCGAAGTCGCCATCCTGGTCGCGTTCCAGCTCCGTCTGTTCGGCCAGGGAGTCGCTGGCCATCTTCTCGAAGCGCGCCTGCTCTTCGGCGGCCAGCGGATGCTGGCGGAAATACTCCGCGTGTTCGCGGCTCTGGCGCAGGGAGAACGCTTCGAAGCTCTCGCCGCGCTCGCGCATGACCTTCAGCACCTGCGCCGAAGGCGTCAGTTCCGCATCGGCCACCTTCGCCCGCTGCGCTGCCAGCGCCGCCGCGTGGGCTTCGCCGCCGCGCGCGCGGTCGAGCAGCGCCGCGGTGTCAGCGATTCGTTCGAGCAGCTCGTTGGCCCAGACCTGCAATTCCACCGGCTGGCCGCGACGTTGCAATTGCAGGCCCGGCCGCCTGCCTTCCTTGACCACGGCGAGGAAGTTGTCGGTGGCGTCGCTGCACTCGCCGTTCAGCAGCGGGCTGTCGCTGAACGCGCAGAACAGCAGGAAGGCGTCGAGGAAGCGCGCCTCGTCCAGGTCGATGCCCAGCGGCAGGAACGGGTTGATGTCCAGGCAGCGCACTTCCACGTACTGCACGCCGCGAGCGGCCAGGGCCTGCACCGGACGCTCGCCGGTGTAGGTGACGCGCTTTGGCCGGATGCTCGAGTAGTACTCGTTCTCGATCTGCAGGATGTTGGTGTTCAGCTGCACCCATTCGCCATCCTGCTTGGTGCCGACCTTCTCGTAGGGCGGGTAGGGCGTGCTGACCGCCTGGCGCAGGCTGTCGATGTAGCTCTGCAGGTCGTTGTAGCAGGGCGTCAGGCCGGCCTGGGCGTTGTTCTGGTAGCCCAGGTCGCTCATCCGCAGGCTGGTGGCGTAGGGCAGGTAGAGCGTGTGTTCGTCGAGGCGCTCCAACTGGCTCGGGCGGCCACGCAGGAAGCCGGCGTCGAGGGCCGGCGAGGCGCCGAACAGGTACATCAGCAGCCAGCTGTAGCGGCGGAAATTGCGAATCAGGGCGATGTAGGCGGCGGACTGGTAGTCGCGTTCCGACAGCTCGCTGCCTTCGGCCTGGCGCAGCAGCGGCCAGAGCCTCTCCGGCAGGGAGAAGTTGTAGTGGATGCCGGCGATGCACTGCATGGTCTTGCCGTAGCGCAGCGCCAGGCCCTTGCGGTAGACGTACTTCAGGCGGCCGATCATCGAGCTGCCGTAGCGGGCGATCGGGATGCTCTCCTCGTCCGGCAGCTCGCAGGGCATCGATGGGCTCCACAGGTATTCGCCGTCCAGTTTCGAACTGGCGAAGCGGTGGATGCGCTCGAGATCGCCCAGAGTGTCGGCGACGTCGGTTTCCGTGGGCGTGATGAACTCCAGCAAGGCCTCGGAGTAGTCGGTAGTGATCTGCGGATGGGTCAGGGTCGAACCCAGGGCCCGGGGGTGGGGGGTGAGCGCCAGCTTGCCGTCGCTATCGACTCGCAGGCATTCGCGCTCGATGCCATGCAGGCACTCGGTCAGCAGGGGCAGGTTGGCTGCGGCGCCGAGCAGAGCCAGGCGGCGGGAGAGAAGATCGCTCAAGTCGGGATTCCTTGTGATCGCGTCCCAGATCGGTCGCCCCAATATGAGGGTGGACCGAGCGGTCTACAAGAGGGAGGACGTAAATGCGTTTTCGCTTCGTCCTGGGGCCGGTCGCCGCGACTTCAGCGGGAGCCGTCGAGGCGGGCGCCCGGCAGGGATCGGGATCGCCGTTGCGCGCCATTCTGCCGCATGGCGGCCGCGCCGGTTTACAACTGGGCGAAGGTACCTTGTCCTTTCGCGACCAGTTTGTCGCCTTGCCGCACCTCGGCTTCCACCACCAGGCTGCGGCGCCCGGCATGGAGGACGCGGGCGACGCAGCGCACCTCGCCGTCGGCGACGGCGCGGATGTAGTTGATCTTGCATTCCAGGGTGACGCTCTGGCGGTCGAAACCATGGGAACTGGAGCAGGCCAGCCCCATGGTCACGTCCATCAGCGAGAACAGCGCGCCGCCATGCATGACCCCGCCGCGGTTGCGCAGGTGCGCGGCCATCGGCAGGCGTACCTCGGCGACGCCGTCGCCGAGGCTGACCGGGTCCAGGCCGACCAGTTCGCTGTAGGCGCTGATCATCTGCTCGCGGGCGGGCATCTCGCTCATGGACGGCTCCGTCACTTCTTCTTCAGTTGCTTGGCGTTGGCGAACAGCGCGGCCATGGCGTTGTTCGCCGGCGGCGCGCTCTGTCCGCGCGGGGCGCCACGCTCCTGGCGCGGCTGGCCGCTGCCGGTGGGACGCCCGCCGCGCTGGCCTTCGACCTTCTCGCCGGGGGTGTCGCTCATGCGCATGGACAGGCCGACACGGTTGCGCGGGATGTCCACTTCCATGACCTTGACCTTGACGATGTCGCCGGCCTTGACCACTTCGTACGGATCCTTGACGAACTTCTCGGACAGCGCCGAGATATGCACCAGGCCGTCCTGGTGGACGCCGATGTCGACGAACGCGCCGAAGTTGGTGACGTTGGTCACCACGCCCTCCAGGACCATGCCCGGCTTGAGGTCCTTGAGGCTCTCGACGCCTTCCTGGAATTCTGCGGTCTTGAACTCCGGACGCGGGTCGCGGCCGGGCTTGTCGAGTTCCTTGAGGATGTCGGTGACGGTCGGCAGGCCGAAGGTCTCGTCGGTGAACTTCTTCGGGTCGAGGCGCTTGAGGAACGCCGAGTCGCCGATCAGCGAGCGGATGTCGCGCTCGGTGTCGGCGGCGATGCGCTGCACCAGCGGATAGGTCTCCGGGTGCACCGCCGAGGCGTCCAGCGGGTTGTCGCCGTTCATCACGCGGAGGAAGCCGGCGGCTTGCTCGAAGGTCTTTTCGCCCAGGCGGCTGACTTTCTTCAGCTCGTCGCGGGTGCGGAACGCTCCGTTGGCGTCGCGGTGCGCGACGATGTTCTGCGCCAGCGTCGAGTTGAGGCCGGAGATGCGTGCCAGCAGGGCGGCGGAGGCGGTGTTGACGTCGACGCCGACGGCGTTCACGCAATCCTCGACCACCGCGTCCAGGCTACGCGCCAGCTTCAGCTGGGACACGTCGTGCTGGTACTGGCCGACGCCGATCGACTTGGGCTCGATCTTCACCAGCTCCGCCAGCGGGTCCTGCAGGCGACGGGCGATGGATACGGCGCCGCGCAGGGACACGTCCAGCTCGGGGAACTCCTTCGCCGCCAGTTCGGAGGCGGAATACACCGATGCGCCGGCTTCGCTGACCATGATCTTGGTCAGCTTCATGCCCGGATACTTCTTGATCAGTTCGCCGGCCAGCTTGTCGGTCTCGCGGCTGGCGGTGCCGTTGCCGATGGCGATCAGCTCGACCTGGTGCTTGGCGCACAGCGCGGCGAGCACGGCGAGGGTCTGGTCCCACTGGTTCTTCGGCGCATGTGGGTAGACGGTGGCGGTGTCCAGCAGCTTGCCGGTGGCGTCGACCACCGCGACCTTGACCCCGGTGCGCAGGCCCGGGTCGAGGCCGAGGGTGGCGCGCGGGCCGGCCGGGGCGGCCAGCAGCAGGTCGTGCAGGTTGCGCGCGAACACGCTGATCGCCTCGTCCTCGGCGCCGTCGCGGAGCTCGCCGAACAGGTCGGTTTCCAGGTGGGTATAGAGCTTGACCTTCCAGGTCCAGCGCACCACCTCGGCCAGCCACTTGTCGGCGGCGCGGCCCTGGTTGGACAGGCCGAAGCGCTCGGCGATCATGACCTCGCATGGGTGCAGGGTGCCCGGCGCTTCCTCGCCGACCTTCAGCGAGGCGCTGAGGACGCCTTCGTTGCGTCCGCGGAAGATCGCCAGGGCGCGGTGCGACGGGGCGCTTTTCAGCGGCTCGTCGTGTTCGAAGTAGTCGCTGAACTTGGCGCCTTCCTGTTCCTTGCCGGGGACCACGCGGGCGGTCAGGGTCGCTTCGTTCTTCATGAACACGCGCAGCTTGTCGAGCAGCGTGGCGTCTTCGGCGAAGCGCTCCATGAGGATGTACTTGGCGCCTTCCAGCACCGCCTTGACGTCGGCGAAGCCTTTCTCGGCGTCGACGAAACGCGCGGCCTCGCTTTCCGGGACCAGGGTCGGGTCGTCGAACAGTGCGTCGGCCAGCGCGCCGAGGCCGGCTTCCAGGGCGATCTGGCCCTTGGTGCGGCGCTTCTGCTTATAAGGCAGGTAGAGGTCTTCGAGACGGGTCTTGGTGTCGGCGAGCTTGATGTCGCGGGCCAGTTCGGGGGTCAGCTTGCCCTGTTCCTCGATGCTGGCGAGGATCGCGCCGCGGCGTTCTTCCAGTTCGCGCAGGTAGCGCAGGCGCTCTTCCAGCATGCGCAACTGGGTATCGTCGAGGCTGCCGGTGACCTCTTTGCGGTAACGGGCGATGAAGGGAACGGTGGAGCCTTCGTCGAGCAGGGCGACGGCAGCGGCGACTTGCTGCGGTTGAACGCGGCCGGAGGGCAGTGCGGAGAGCTCTTCGGCGATACGGGTGTTGATGCTGTCCATTGATCCACCTGGTAAAACGAACGAAAACGGGCCGTGTAGACAACGCCCCGCCGCAAAAGCGCCGCATTATACCTGCCAAGTTTCGCCTTGGAGGGCGGCTGGTCGGGGAAAAATCTGCTAACAATGGACAGTCCGGCCCAGCCGCTACCTGGGCGATAATGCCCGCCTGACTCATTCTGGGAGTTTCTATGTCGAACCCTGCCGCCCTGGCCGAAGGTGAAAAGATCCTCGTCGTCGACGACGACGCCCGCCTGCGCCGCCTGCTCGAACGTTTCCTCGACGAGCAGGGCTACCGCGTCCGCGCGGTGGAGAACACCGAGCAGATGGATCGCCTTCTATCCCGCGAACTGTTCCAGCTGGTTGTGCTCGACCTGATGCTTCCCGGCGAGGACGGCCTCACTGCCTGCCGCCGCCTGCGCGAACAGAACAACCAGGTGCCGATCATCATGCTCACCGCCAAGGGCGACGAGGGCAGCCGCATTCAGGGCCTGGAACTGGGCGCCGACGACTACCTGGCCAAGCCGTTCAACCCTCGCGAACTGCTGGCGCGGATCAAGGCCGTGCTGCGCCGCCAGGCGCCGCTGGTGCCCGGCGCGCCTGCCGGTGCCGACGAGGTGGTGACCTTCGGCGACTACCAGCTGTTCCTCGCCACCCGCGAACTGAAGAAGGGCGACGAGGTACACATGCTGACCACCGGCGAGTTCGCCGTGCTCAAGGCCCTGGTGCAGCACGCCCGCGAACCGCTGACCCGGGACAAGCTGATGAACCTCGCCCGTGGCCGCGAGTGGGATGCCCTGGAGCGTTCCATCGACGTGCAGATCTCGCGCCTGCGCCGGCTGATCGAGCCGGATCCGTCCAAGCCGCGCTATATCCAGACGGTCTGGGGCGTCGGCTACGTGTTCGTGCCGGACGGCAACGCGCGCAAGGCCTGAGTCTCCGCGCGGCCGGTGCAGCGATGCACCGGCCGCGTCGTCTTACCCGCAACAGGCGTCGGCCCCGTCCGCCGGCGCGCAACCGGTCCGATCGATGAAAACGCCGCTCTGGTTCCCGCAAAGCTTCTTCGCCCGCACCCTCTGGCTGGTGCTGATCGTCGTGCTGTTCTCCAAGGCGCTGACCCTGGTCTACCTGCTGATGAACGAGGACGTGATCGTCGACCGCCAGTACAGCCACGGCGCGGCGCTGACCATCCGCGCGTTCTGGGCTGCCGACGAGGAGTCGCGCGCGGCCATCGCCAAGGCTTCCGGCCTGCGCTGGGTGCCGAGCAGCGCCGACCAGCCCGGCGAGCAGCACTGGCCGTACACGGAAATCTTCCAGCGGCAGATGCAGATGGAGCTGGGGCCGGACACCGAGACCCGCCTGCGTATCCACCAGCCGTCGCAGCTCTGGGTGCGCGCACCGAGCCTCGGCGAAGGCTGGCTGGCGGTGCCGCTGTATCCGCATCCCTTGCGTGGCCAACGGATCTGGAGCGTGCTCGGCTGGTTCCTCGGCATCGGCCTGCTTTCCACCGCCGCCGCCTGGATCTTCGTCCGCCAGCTCAGCCAGCCGCTCAAGCGCCTGGTGGTCGCCGCCCGCCAGTTCGGCCAGGGGCGCAGCGTGCGTCTGCCGCTGGGGCCGGAGACGCCGAGTGAAATGGCCGAGGTGTATCGCGCCTTCAACCAGATGGCCGAGGACATCGAGCAGGGCGGGCGCGAACGCGAATTGATGTTGGCCGGTGTCTCCCACGACCTGCGCACCCCGCTGACGCGCCTGCGCCTGTCGCTGGAGTTGCTGCCGGAGAGCGAACGGGAGATGGTCGAGGACATGGTCCGCGACATCGAGGACATGGATGCGATCCTCGACCAGTTCCTCGCCTTCATCCGCGACGGCCGCGACGAGCCGGTGGAGGAGGGCGACCTGACCGACCTGTTGCGCGAGGTCGTGGCGCCGTTCAACCAGACTCGCGAGCAGGTGCGCATGGCCTTGCAACCGGTACCGGCGATGCCGTTGCGGCGGGTGTCGATGAAGCGTCTGCTGGGCAACCTGATCGACAATGCCCTGAACCACGGTGGCGGTTCGGTGGAGGTGGCCAGCTACGTGGCCGGCGAAAGCGCGGCGCCCTACGTGGTGCTGAGTGTGCTCGATCGCGGCCAGGGCATCGATCCCGCGGAAGTGGACAGCATCTTCAATCCCTTCATCCGCGGCGACAAGGCGCGTGGCGGCAAGGGCACCGGCCTCGGCCTGGCGATCGTCAAGCGCATCGCCGCCCAGCACGGCGGCAGCGTCGAACTGCGCAACCGCGATGGCGGCGGCCTGGAAGCGCGGGTCTGCCTGCCGCTGGGGTTGCTGCTACCGCGCGGCGCGGCCTGATACTCGACGGGTTTGTGCCGTTCCAGCGGCACTTCCCAACCCCTCTCGCGCTTACGGAGAGGGGCGCGCCCCGTCCCTACCAGCGCAACCGGTTTCCCTCGAGCACCGCGGTCTTCCCGTAAGGCCAGGCTCGGTTCTGCGCACCATGCCCGCTGGGCAGGTGGTGGTAGAGCGGCACCTCGATGGCGGCGGCGTATTCGCCGAAGATCCGCTCCAGGCTGTGGGCGACTTCCTTGCGCGGGCAATCGGTGAACGAGCCCAGGCAGATCGCGCCGAGCTGGCGCGCGTCGATGCTTTCGAGCAATTGCCAGAGGCTGCGCTCCAGGCGGTAGTAGGGTTCGCCGACGTCCTCCAGGACCAGGATCGACCCCGCCGGGGCGTGCAGGCCGCCGAGGGTGCCGGCCATGCAGGCCAGGGCGGTGAGGTTGCCGCCGATCAGCGCGCCTTCGACGCGTTGCTTGTGTCCGCCGAGGTGCTGCACCGGGAGTTCATGGTCGATTCCGGCCAGCAAGCGGCTGACCGAGGCCAGAGAGGCTAGCCGCTCCTGCTGCTCGCGGGGGGCGCTCAGCGGCGACAGACCGAGTCCGGTGGCCACCGGGCCGTGGATCGCAGGCAGGCCGTGGCGGTGGAAAGCGCTGAGCAACACCGAGATGTCGGAGAAACCGATCAGTGGCCGCGGCGAGGCCGCCTGCAGGCGCCCCCAGTCCAGGCCCGGCAGCAACTGGCCGCAGCCGTAGCCGCCGCGCAGGCACCAGACCGCGGTGATGTCCGGCATGTCGAAGGCGTTGTGCAGGTCTTCCAGGCGCTGCTCGACGGTCCCGGCGAGGTAGCGGTAGCGGGCTTCGACGTGGCGGCCGAGATGGTAGTCCACGCCGTGCACTTCCAGTTGCCGCAGGGTCGCCTCCAGCACGTCGGTGGCGATGGCCGAGGCTGGCGCGATCAGCGCCACCCGGCCGTCGATGGGCTGCCAGGTCTGGTCGGAGGAGGGACGAGGGGTCATGCGGCGATTCCATGAAGCGTCAGGAAAGGATTCGAGTGCCGGAAGAGCCCGGGGTTCGGCGGGGTTTCCGGCATCGGTTGCGGCGGTGCTTCATTCAAGCGTGGCATGGACCTTCTGTCGAGGCCGGGATCGCCAGCGTAATGCGGTGCGTCCGATGCGCTGGGACAACGCATGCGTTGTCTGGTCCGGCTCACCCTTTTCCCTTCGTCCTGGCCAGGTGGGGGCCGCCGTTCTTTTCCAGGTACTGGATGATGATTCCGGCGATGTCCTTGCCGGTGGTGGATTCGATACCTTCCAGGCCCGGCGAGGAGTTCACCTCCATTACCAGCGGACCATGGTTGGAGCGCAGGATGTCCACCCCGGCGACGTTCAGGCCCATCACGCGGGCGGCGCGGATGGCGGTCATGCGTTCTTCCGGGGTTATCTTGATCAGGCTGGCGCTGCCGCCGCGGTGCAGGTTGGAGCGGAACTCGCCGGGCGCTGCCTGGCGCTTCATCGAGGCGATCACCTTGTCGCCGACCACGAAGCAGCGGATGTCGGCGCCGCCGGCTTCCTTTATGTACTCCTGGACCATGATGTTGTGCTTGAGCCCCATGAAAGCCTCGAGCACCGATTCGGCGGCCTTCTCGGTTTCGCAGAGGACCACGCCGATGCCCTGGGTGCCCTCCAGCAGCTTGATCACCAGCGGTGCGCCACCGACCATCTCGATCAGGTCCGGGACATCGTCCGGGGAGTGGGCGAAGCCGGTCACCGGCAGGCCGATGCCCTTGCGCGAGAGCAGTTGCAGCGAGCGCAGCTTGTCCCGCGAGCGAGCGATGGCGACCGACTCGTTGAGCGGGAACACGCCCATCATCTCGAACTGGCGCAATACCGCGCAGCCGTAGAAGGTCACCGAGGCGCCGATGCGCGGGATCACCGCGTCGAAGCCCTCCAGCGGTTGTCCCCGGTAGTGGATCTGCGGCTTGTGGCTGGCGATGTTCATGTAGGCGCGCAGCGTATCGATGACCACCATTTCATGGCCGCGCTCCCGCCCGGCCTCCACCAGGCGACGGGTCGAGTAGAGCCGGGGATTGCGCGACAGCACGGCGATTTTCATTCAGCACCTGTGGATGGGTTGGACCGGCTGGCGGGCAGCGGCGGCGAGGCTGTGGGTTGTCGTCGCGGCAGGCATTGGACCGGCCGTTTCGGGAATGGATGGAGGTTGGACAGGTGCTGCCGGCGAATGGCTCAAACCGGACTCCCGTCGAGCAGGTTGATGCCCGTCGCCGCGGGCAGGGCGGCCGGCGACTCGGGACGATCCTGGACGTAGGCCAGGGCCGGGTTGACCACCAATTGCCCGGCGATCAGCGCCTTGGAGCCGAGCAGCACGCGATAGCGCATGGACTTGCGGCAGGCCAGGGTGAACTCCACCGGCCACATGCGATCGCCCAGCGCCAGGGTGGTGCGGATCACGTAGCGGGTCTGGGCCTGGCCGTTGGAGCTGCGAATGGTCTTGCGCGCGACCATCGGCGCTTCGCAACGGTGCCGGCGCTGTACCAGCGTGCCGAGGTGGGCGGTGAAGCGCACCCACTTCTCGCCGTCGCGCTCGAAGGGAACGATGTCCGAGGCATGCAGGCTGGAGGTGCTGGCGCCGGTGTCGATCTTCGCGCGCAGCCCGACCATGCCCAGTTCGGGAAAGGCGATCCACTCGCGCAGACCGATGACGGAAAGCTGGTCGAATGTCTTCACGGGTAGGCATTCCAGGCGTTTTGCCGGCATTCTAGCAGGGCTATGGGCGGCCGCCAGACGGCTGCCCGAGGATGCCGAAGACGAACCTAGCGGCTGTCGATGACAGTCGCGAGACAGCGGCGGAACGGATACGGGAAATGCCAGTGAGCGAGAAAGACGACGACAAGGTGCGCCTGGACAAGTGGCTCTGGGCGGCGCGCTTCTTCAAGACCCGGGCGCTGGCCAAGGCCGCGATAGAGGGCGGCAAGGTGCATTGCCGGGGCGAGCGGTGCAAGCCGAGCAAGGAACCCAGGGTAGGGGAGGAGTTGACCATTCGTACGGGCTTCGACGAGCGAACCGTGACCATTCGCGCGCTTTCCGTAGTCCGGCGTGGCGCGCCGGAGGCCCAGGCTCTCTACGAGGAAACCGCGGACAGCGTGGCAAGCCGCGAGCGCGCGGCGGCCATGCGCAAGGCCGGGGCGCTGGGCGTACAGACAGAGGGGCGGCCGAGCAAGAAGCAGCGGCGGCAGATCCACCAGTTGCGCGGCGGCCAGGACTGAGAAGCGCCGGTCTCCCGCAGGGGAGACCGGGATGGCCTCAGGCCGAGTCGCGGACCACGCCGAGGCGGCCGATCAGCGGCAATTTCGCCAGCAGGCGGAACAGCGGTTCGGTCACCTGCACCAGCCAGCCGCTGGCCTTCGCCGCCAGCGGTGTGTAGCAGCCCCAGGCGAGGGCCAGCAGGGCCATCTGCAGGCCGCCGATGTAGTCGTCCTGGCCCCAGTGCGCGCCGGCTACCAGGCGCGGCATCATGAACAGCACGGCCAGGGTCCAGATCAGCAGGAACTGCCCGGCGCGGCGAGCGAACAGCGACATGAACAGCGCCCAGACCAGCAGCACCGAGGCGTGGTCGCCGGGGAAGCTGCGCTTGGAGCGGTCCTTGATTTCCCACACGCGTTCCCAGTCCGGGAAGTGGTCGCTGAGGTGGATGGCCTTGTCCATCAGCATCGACAGGCTGGCGTGCTGCCAGTGCAGGTGGTGGGCGATCTTCGCGTAGAGCACGCGGATCACCACCAGGATCAGCAGGGTCACGATGAAGCCGAAGGTCAGCCGCCGTACCTGGTTCGCCGGCAGCAGCCAGTCGCCGCGAATCAGCAGGCAGAGCAGGATCACTCCGACCACCGCGTCGAACGGTCGGGTACTGAGCAGGCCCCAGAGTTTCAGCCAGGTTTCGTTGAGGGCGAGGGAGCCGTTGAGCTTGTCGAAGAGCCAGAAGTCGAAGCCGTTCATCAGCTCGCGGGTGGGGCCCCAGAGCCACAGGATCAGCAGCAGGAGCGCCAGAAGATGACAGGTGGCGAACTTGCGCCATTGCCAGGCCGCTTGGAACGGAGAGGCATTATCCATAAAATCGTTTCCCCCTATCGGCGCCGGGTCGGCGTACGACTGTCACGAAGCGCGCTTTTATAGGCCTTTGTCACTCACTTGTCATTCCCTCATTCGTAGCGTTGTGTCCCGCATGTCCCATTCAGATCAGAGCCAGCGTTTCCTTTTCGACGATACCGACGTGCGCGGCGAGATGGTCGATCTCGAGCGCAGCTACAGCGAAGTGCTGGCCAAACATCCCTATCCGGAACCGGTCGCGCAGCTGCTCGGGGAGATGCTCGCGGCGGCCTCGCTGCTCTGCGGCACGCTCAAGTTCGACGGCCTGCTGGTATTGCAGGCGCGCTCCAGCGGCGCGGTTCCGCTGTTGATGGTGGAGTGTTCCAGCGACCGCCAGGTGCGTGGCCTGGCCCGCTATTCGGCGGAGTCCATCGGCGCCGACGCCGGCATGCAGGAACTGATGCCCGAAGGCGTGCTGACCCTCACCGTGGACCCGGTCAAGGGCCAGCGCTACCAGGGGATCGTCGCCCTGGAGGGGGTGAACCTGGCGGAATGCCTGTCCAACTACTTCGCCAGCTCGGAACAGCTGCCGACCCGTTTCTGGCTCAACGCCAACGGCCGCCGCGCCCGCGGCCTGCTGCTGCAGCAGCTTCCCGCCGACCGCCTGAAGGACCCCGAGGCCCGCGAGGCCAGTTGGCAGCACCTGACCACCCTGGCCGACACGCTGACCGCCGAAGAGCTGCTGGCGCTGGACAACGAGACCGTCCTGCACCGCCTCTACCACGAGGAAACCGTGCGCCTGTTCGAGCCGCAACCGCTGGTCTTCCATTGCAGTTGCTCGCGGGAACGTTCGGCCAACGCCCTGGTCAGTCTCGGGCAGGCCGACTGCGAGCGGCTGCTCGAGGAGGAAGAAGGCTCGATCAGCATCGACTGCCAGTTCTGCAACCAGCGCTACCTGTTCGACGCCTCCGACGTCGCCCAGTTGTTCGCTGGCGCTGGCAGCCAGGGGCCTTCCGAGACCCGCCACTGACGATTTTTCATCCAGCGGGCTTTTCTGGCATAATCCCGCCACTTTTTTCCTGTAGTGAGTTTTTTGAAGCGCTACGAAGTTTGGAGGACTCGGCCTCTGGCCGACGGGGAACCACATGACGCAAGCCAACAACGCCGTGTACACCGATATCAGCGCCGCCCAACTGGTAGAAGAAGCCATTCGCCGCGGTGAGGGCGAACTGGCCGCCAACGGCTCGCTGGTCGTACGTACCGGCCATCGCACCGGCCGTTCGCCGGTCGACCGTTTCATCGTCGAAGAGCCGAGCACCAAGGACGCGATCGCCTGGGGCAACATCAACCGTCCGTTCCCGGCCGACAAGTTCGATGCGCTGTGGGCCCGCGTGGAAGCGTTCAACAACGCCCAGGACCATTTCGTTTCCCATGTTCATGTAGGTTCCGCCGAGGCTTACTACCTGCCGGTGAAGATGACCACCGCTACCGCCTGGCAGAATCTGTTCGGCCGTTGCCTGTTCATCGAGCCGGAGCAGTACAACCCGGCCGGCAAGGACGAGTGGCAGGTCCTCAATGTCGCCAACTTCGAATGCGTGCCCGAGCGCGACGGCACCAACTCCGACGGTTGCGTGATCCTCAATTTCGCCCAGAAGAAAGTGCTGATCGCAGGCATGCGCTATGCCGGCGAGATGAAGAAAGCCATGTTCTCCGTGCAGAACTTCCTGCTGCCCGAGCGCGACGTGCTGCCGATGCACTGCGCTGCCAACATCGGCGAAGCGGGCGATGTGACCCTGTTCTTCGGCCTGTCCGGCACCGGCAAGACCACCCTGTCCGCCGATGAAAGCCGTTACCTGATCGGTGACGACGAGCACGGCTGGGGCGAGGGCGTGGTGTTCAACGTCGAAGGCGGTTGCTATGCCAAGTGCATCGACCTGTCCGAGAAGAACGAGCCGGTCATCTGGAAAGCCATCAAGTTCGGCGCCGTGCTGGAGAACGTGGTTCTCGACGAAGAGCGCGTGCCCAACTACGCCGATGACAGCCTGACCCAGAACAGCCGCGCCGCCTACCCGCTGGAGCACGTCGAGAAGCGTTCGGAGAAGAACCTCGGCGGCGAGCCCAACGCGGTGATCTTCCTGACCTGCGACCTGACCGGCGTACTGCCGCCGGTATCGATCCTGAACAATGAGCAGGCGGCCTACCACTTCCTGTCCGGCTACACCGCGCTGGTCGGCTCCACCGAGATGGGTTCCGGCGGCGGTATCAAGTCGACCTTCTCCACCTGCTTCGGTGCTCCTTTCTTCCCGCGTCCGGCCGGCGTCTATGCCGAGCTGCTGATCAAGCGCATCAAGGCCTTCGGCTCCAAGGTCTACCTGGTCAACACTGGCTGGACCGGCGGTGGCTACGGCGTCGGCAAGCGCTTCAACATCCCGACCACCCGTGGCGTGATCGCGGCGATCCAGAGCGGCGCGCTGATCGGCGCGGAAACCGAGCACCTGGAGATCATCAACCTGGACGTGCCGAAGGCCGTTCCGGGCGTCGAGACCAATCTGCTCAACCCGCGCAACACCTGGGCTGACAAGGCTGCCTACGACGAGGCGGCGAAGGGCCTGGCCAAGCAGTTCATCGAAAACTTCAAGAAATTCGAGGTTTCCGATGCGATCAAGGCCGCCGGCCCGCAGCTGTAAGCCACGTTTCGGCACCATGAAAAAACCGCCTTCGGGCGGTTTTTTCATGGGCGAACGTCAGGGGTAGGTGACGGTGATCAGGTAGTTGCCGGAGCGGCGACCGCTTCCGGCCAGCTCATAGCGCGCCGAGAAATCCCGTTCACCGATGACCGTATCGCTGGGTTGCAAGTGGCGCACCTCGCCGGTCTTCATCGAACGGATGCTGACATCCGCGGTGCGCGCCTGCATGGGACAGCCACTGAGGTGGAAACTGCCCTTGCTTTCGTCTTGGCGGGGAGCGCTCATCGAGCATGGTGGCTCGACAATGGCGCCGGTGAAGCGGATGACGCCGCTGATGCTGCCGGGGGCGGCGAACAGGTTGCTGGAAGTTCCTACAAGAAGACCGAACAAAGCCAGTTGGCCCATCCTGTTCATGAGCTTACTCCTACGTGAGTTCATCCTTATTTTTCTGCGTTCGTGCGTCCCGGGAGGGGCCCTCTCCCAGGCGCTGGCATTGGAGTGGAATATAGGACAATTCCTTAGGAAAATTCCTTCCTAGGAATAGTCCTAGTCCTAATTCTGTAAGTAGCTGCTGTGGGGCTGCGTCGGATTTATTGAAGTCTGGTTTATCTTCTCGCCAATGCCCTAGAGTGGGCGCCCCTTTGTTCCCTCGCAGTGGATTTCCCCCATGCATATCGAAGACGCCGTTCGTAGTCGCCGTGCCATCAAGGGCTACGACTCATCCTTCAGCCTGACTCGCGAAGAGAAGGACCATCTCCTGGACCTGGCGCTGCATGCGCCTTCCGCCTTCAACCTGCAACACGTGCGGCTGGTCGAGGTCAGCGATCCGCAATTGCGCGTGCAGTTGCGTGAAGTGGCCTGGGACCAGGCGCAGGTCACCGACGCGGCGATGCTGGTGGTGGTGTGCGCCCAGCTCGACAGTTGGGAGCGCAACGCGCAGCGGGTCTGGGACGGTGCTCCCGAGGCGGTACAGGCGTTCATGGCAGGCGCCATCGACACCTACTACCGCGGCAAGCCCCAGGTACAGCGCGATGAAGCCATGCGCAGCTGCGGCCTGCTGGCGCAGACCCTGATGCTGGTCGCCCGCGGCCAGGGCCTGGATTCGTGTCCGATGGATGGTTTCGACTTCGATGCCGTGGCCCGGCTGATCAACCTGCCGGACAACCATGTGATCGGCCTGATGGTCGCGGTCGGGAAAAAGGCCGTTGAACCCTGGCCGCGCAGCGGCAAGCTGCCGCGGGAAGAACTGGTCATTCGCGACCGCTTCTGACTGCCCGGATTCCCCTAGTCCGGTCCGGCGGCCCCGACCTGGCGGATCTGTTCGACCAGCCATTGCAGGGCGATGTCGCGTTCGCGCTGGGCCAGAAACACCAGTTCCAGGTGGAACGGGCCGAGGTCGAACGGCAGGTCGAACGATTGCAGGGGCAGCAATCGTTCGAAGTAGTGCGCCAGTTGTCGCGGCAGGACGCCGACCAGGTCGCTGTACGCGGCGATGTGCGCTGCCTGCAGGTAGTTCGGCGTGGTGTAGGCCACTTGCCGCTTGAGCCCCTGGCTGCCCAGCCACTGGTCGACCATCCCCTTGGTCTGCCCGCCGTGCACCCACAGGTGCTGCAGCTCCAGGAAGGTGGCCAGGTCGGGAGCCTGCGCCAGCAGCGGGTGCTGACGCCGGGCGACCAGTTGCAGGATCTCGCTGGCCCAATGGCGGCGCTGGAAGCGCGCCGGGACGTTTTCGAAGCGGCCTAGCACCAGGTCCAGTTCGCCTTTGTCCAGCGCCTCGGCCGGCAAGGTCGGGGTCAGGTGCTGGATGGCGATGGAGATTCCCGGCGCCCGCTCACTCAGGCGGCGCATCAGGGCGGGCATGCAGATCAGTTCGACGTAGTCGGTCACCGCTACGGTGAAGCGCTGCCGGCTGCGCCCCGGATCGAAGCCCTCGCCGTCGCCCAGGCTCTGTTCGATCTGCCGCAGCGCCGCGCGGATCGGCGCTTCCAGCGCCAGCGCCCGGGGCGTCGGCTGCATCGCACGACCGGCGCGGACCAGCAGCGGGTCGTCGAGCAGCTCGCGCAGGCGGTTCAGCGCATTGCTTACTGCCGGCTGGCTCAGCGCCAGGCGCTCCGCCGCGCGCGAGACGTTGCGTTCGCGCAGCAGCGCGTCAAGGACGCGTAGCAGGTTGAGGTCGAAGGTTTGGATATTCACTGCCTGAATTCCAGCTATCACAAGACTAAATTTCAAAAATAGTACGACCTTCCCCTAAGGTAGTGGTCGCTTTTTGTGCGGTCGGACTGCCCCAGGTTTCGTCCACCGTTCCTCCTGCGCTCGCTACAACGAGGACAAGACCATGAGCCAGAACTTTTCCTTCCGCCAGGCCGCGGTGATCGGCGCCGGCACCATGGGTCGCGGTATCGTCATGTGCCTGGCCAACGCCGGTCTCGACGTGCAGTGGCTGGACAGCAACCCGCAGATGCTCAACCAGGCGCTCGGCGCCGTGGCCGACACCTACGCGCACAACGTGCGCCAGGGGCGCATCGGCGAAGAGGAAGCGGCCGCGCGCCGCGCCCGCATCACGCCGGTCCAGCACCTCGCCGCGATGCGCGAGGCGGACCTGGTGATCGAGGCGGTCTACGAGAACCTGGAACTCAAGCAATCGATCTTCCGCGAGCTGGACGCGGCGCTGAAGCCCTCCGCGGTGCTGGCCAGCAATACCTCCTACCTGGACATCGACGCCATCGCCGCGGTCACCGCGCGTCCGCGTCAGGTGCTCGGCCTGCACTTCTTCAGCCCGGCGCACATCATGCGGCTGCTGGAGATCGTGCGCGGCGCGCAGACCGCGCCGGCGGTGCTGGAGGCGGCCCTGGCGCTGGGCGAGCGGATGGGCAAGGTCAGCGTGGTGGCCGGCAACTGCCACGGCTTCATCGGCAACCGCATGCTCGAACCCTACGCCACCGAGGCCCGCCTGATGCTGCTGGAAGGCGCCCTGCCGTACCAGGTGGACCGGGCTCTCCAGGCGTTCGGTTTCGCCATGGGGCCGTTCCGCATGTACGACGTGGTCGGTATCGACCTTGAGTGGCGCGCCCGCGAGTTGGCCGGGGTCGGCCAGGACCAGCCGGCCGTGCAGGTGGACAACCGCCTTTGCGAGATGGGCCGCTTCGGCCAGAAGAGCGGTGCCGGCTACTACCGCTACGCGCCGGGCAGCCGCCAGGCGGAGCACGATACCGAGGTGGATGCCCTGGTGCTCCGGGTTGCCGAGACGCTGGGCTACCCGCGGCGCGATTTCGCCGACGAGGAAATCCTCGAGCGTTGCCTGCTGGCGCTGGTCAACGAGGGCGCGAAGATCCTCGACGAGGGTATCGCCGCCCGTAGTGCCGACATCGACACTGTCTACCTGAACGGCTACGGCTTCCCCGCCGCGGAGGGCGGTCCCATGGCCTGGGCCGATCGCCTCGGCGCGGCCGAGCTGCTGCAACGCTTGCGTTTCCTCGAACAGCGCCACGGCGCGCGCTGGAAGCCGGCGTCCCTGGTCGAGCGCCTGGCCGCCGAGGGCGGAGCCTTCGCCGACCTGCAGGAGGTGCGCTGAGATGGATTACCAGGCCCCCTTGCGCGACATGCGCTTCGTTCTCCATGAACTGTTCGATGTCGGCGCGCATTGCGAACTGCTGGGCAACGGCATCGATCGCGAACTGATCGACGGCGTGCTCGAGGAAGGCGCGCGCTACACCGGCCAGGTGGTGGCGCCGCTCAATCGCAACAGCGACGAGGAAGGCGCGAAGCTGAAGGACGGCGTGGTGACCACCCCCACCGGCTTTCGCGAAGCCTACCGGCAGTACAGCGAGAACGGCTGGGCGAGCATGACCGGACCCACCGAGTACGGCGGCCAGGGCTTCCCGCAGATGGTCTCCGCGTGCTTCCACGAGATGCTGATGGCCGCCAGCCTGTCCTTCCGCGTCTATTCGGGGCTGACCGAGGGCGCCGTGCTGGCCCTGTACAAGCATGGTGACGAGGCGTTGCGGCGCGACTACCTAGGCAAGCTGGTGAGCGGCGAATGGGCCGGCACCATGTGCCTGACCGAACCCCAGGCCGGCACCGACCTCGCCCTCCTGCGCACCCGCGCCGAGGCGCAGGCCGACGGCAGCTACGCGATCAGCGGCAGCAAGATCTTCATCAGCGGTGGCGAGCAGGACCTCACCGAGAACATCGTCCACCTGGTGCTGGCGCGCCTGGCGGACGCGCCGGCCGGGGTGAAGGGCATCAGTCTGTTCCTGGTGCCGAAGTTCGTCGCCAATCCCGATGGCTCCCTGGGCGAGCGCAACAGCCTGGGGTGCGGCGCCATCGAGCACAAGATGGGGATCAAGGGCGCCTCCACCTGCGTGATGAACTTCGACGGCGCCAGGGGCTGGCTGCTGGGCCAGGCGAACCAGGGCCTGGCCTGCATGTTCACGATGATGAACGACGCGCGCTTCCAGGTCGGCCTGCAGGGCCTGGGTATCGCCGAACGGGCCTTCCAGGGCGCCCTCGGCTACGCCCGCGAACGCCTGCAGTCGCGCGCCCTGGTCGGCCCGCAGGCACCGGACAAGGTCGCCGACCCGATCATCGTGCACCCCGACGTGCGGCGCATGCTGCTGACCCAGAAGACCCTGGTCGAAGGCTGCCGCATGCTGGCGGCCTGCTGCGCACGCCAGCTCGACCTGGAACACGGCCATCCGGATGCTGACGGCCGGCGCGCGGCGACGCGCCGTGCAGCGCTGCTGATCCCCATCGTCAAGGCCTTCCTTACCGATGTCGGCCAGGAAGTCGCCAGCCTCGGCGTACAGGTCTATGGCGGTCACGGTTTCATCCGCGAATGGGGCATGGAGCAATTGATGCGCGACAGTCGCATCACCCAGATATACGAAGGCACCAATGGCATCCAGGCGCTCGATCTGGTCCGCCGCAAGCTGCTCGGCGACCAGGGCGGCGAACTGCTGGCGCTGCAAGGCGAACTGGCGGTGGCCAGCGAGGCGCTGCAAGGGCGTGCTGCGCTGGCGCCACTGGCTGAGCCGGTGCTGCAACGCCTGGAGGAGTGGCGGCAGCTCACCGGCCAGGTACTCGAGGCCTGCGCCCGCGATCCCCAGGAGATCGGCGCCACTTCGGTGGACTTCCTCCAGTACAGCGCCTACGTATTGCTCGCGGCCCTCTGGTTGCAAGCCGCGGCACGAGCCCAGGAAGCGCTGGACGGCGGCTCCGGTGAGGGCGATTTCTATCGGGCCAAGCTGCGCAGCGCCGATTTCTACCTGCGGCGTATCCTGCCGCGGGCGAGCATGCACCGCGAAGCCTTGCTCGGTGGCGCCGACTGCCTGATGGCCCTGCCCGAGGAGCATTTCTCGTTCTGACGGGCGTCTCGCCCAAGGAGACCGATATGCAAGCTTTCAGTTTCGCCACTACCGCGCAGATCCTCTGCGAGGCCGGCTCCGCCATCCGCCTGGCGGAACTCTGCCGCGAGCGAAGGGCGCGCCGCGTGTTGATCGTGACCGATCCGGGGATCACCCGGCTCGGCTTGCTGGATGCGATCCTGCCCGGCTTCCCGCGCCTGGGCCTGGCCGTCGAGGTGTACGACCAGGTGCTCGCCGATCCGCCCGAGTCGGTGGTCGAGGCCGCGCTCGGGCGGGCGCGGGGCATGGCTGCCGAGCTGGTGGTCGGTTTCGGCGGCGGCAGCTCCATGGACGTAGCCAAGCTGGTCGCGCTGCTCGCCCACCCAGAAGCAGGGCAGGGGCTCGGCGAGGTCTTCGGGGTCGGCAACGCACGCGGGCCGCGCCTGCCGCTGATCCAGGTGCCGACCACCGCCGGGACCGGCTCCGAGGTGACGCCGATCGCCATCGTCACCACCGGCGAGACCACCAAGATGGGCGTGGTCTCGCCCCACTTGCTGCCCGACCTGGCGCTGCTCGACGCCGACCTGACCCTCGGCTTGCCGCCGGCGGTCACCGCGGCGACCGGTATCGACGCGATGGTGCATGCGATCGAGAGCTATACCAGCAAACTGAAGAAGAACCCGCTGTCCGACCTGCTGGCGCGGGAGGCGTTGCGCCTGCTGGCGGCCAACCTGGAACGCGCGGTAGGCGACGGCGGCGACCGCGAGGCGCGCCAGGCCATGCTGCTGGGCGCCTGCCTGGCCGGGCAGGCCTTCGCCAATGCGCCGGTGGCGGCGGTGCATGCCCTGGCCTATCCGCTGGGAGGGCATTTCCACATTCCCCACGGCCTGAGCAATGCGCTGGTGCTACCGGAGGTGATCCGTTTCAACGCTCCCGCTGCCGCTGGACTCTATGCCGAGCTGGCGCCGCTGCTGCTGGGCGACCGCTTGCGTCCGGGCGATCGCGACGCGCTTACCGTGCAGCTGATCGACGAACTGGCCCAGCTCAGTCCGCGCAACGGCCTGCCGAGCCGCTTGCGCGACGCCGGGGTGGACGAGGCGATGCTGCCGCGCCTGGCCGCCGACGCGATGCTCCAGCAGCGTCTGCTGGTTAACAACCCGCGCGAGGTCGGCGAGGCGGATGCCCTGGCGATCTATCGCGCGGCATACTGAATCCCTTCTACGAGGACCGGGCATGGCGACCGCCCCGCGACCGCTGCGCGAGCAGTACCTTCATTTCCAGCCGATCAGCACGCGCTGGCACGACAACGACATCTACGGACACGTGAACAACGTGACCTACTATGCATTCTTCGACACGGCGGTGAATACCTACCTGATCGAGCGCGGCGGCCTGGATATCCAGGGCGGCGAAGTGATCGGCCTGGTGGTCAGCTCCAGCTGCGACTATTTCGCGCCGGTGGCCTTCCCCCAGCGGATCGAGATGGGCCTGCGGGTGGCGCGCCTGGGCAACAGCTCGGTGCAGTACGAACTGGCCTTGTTCCTCGAAGGGCAGCGGGAGGCCTGCGCGGCCGGGCGTTTCGTGCATGTCTTCGTGGAGCGCCGAAGCAGCCGCCCGGTGGCCATTCCGCAGGAACTACGCGATGCGCTGGCCGCGCTTCAGAGCGCGGCCCAGTGACAGAGATCGCCCGCCGCCCGTGACAGGGCGATGGCGTGCAGCTCGTCCAGGCGATCGTCGCGTACCTGCCGTTGCAGCGCCTGGTTGAGCCTCGGCCGGCAGTCGTCGACGCGCAGTTCGGCGAGCGCCGGGGCGTAGCCGCGCAGCAGCTCCAGGTTGAGCTGATTGAGGCGGCTGCGGATGCGCTCCAGGTCGACCGCCTGGCCAGCGTCCGGTAGCGGCCGGCTGAGCAGGCGGTACTGGACCAGCTTGTTCGCCTCGATCTGCGCGGCGAACAGCAGGCGCACCTGCTCGGCGCCGACCCCGTGGCTCCCGGCTTGTCCGGCGAGCATCTGCAACTGTTGTTCTTCCCGCGGGCTGTCCTGTACCGCCTTGCCCGACTGGGCCTTGCTCTGGGCTACCTGATCGGCTAGTTGCAAACGCTGGCTGCTCAGGCTCAACAGTTGCTGGAGAGCCGGTGACAGCGGCTGGGCCTGGAGCAACGGGCCTTGCAGGAGCAGGAGGGCAAGCAGGCCCCAACTGGCGAACGACGGGCGCATCTGGAAATCTCGGATGGAATTGATGTCCGGCACGCTAGCAAAGCGAGCCCGGTGCGACAATCCATGACATGGCGTGAGGCGAACAGGAAGCGCTGGATGGGACATTTCTGATTGAACGTTTGCAGTCTCGACGCTGGAGCAATGTTCTGTGACCATCCCTCCACACCATTTCATTCACCAAAGGGGCCGGTTTGCCCCTGCTATGACTGGCAAGGACGCGGAACATGGGTTTCCTGATACTCTCCCGCCGAGAAGGCGAAGGCATCACCCTGTCCCTCAAGGCCGACTACCCGGCGGAGGAACTGATTCGGCAATTGCGCGAAGGCGGCATCCGGATCCTGGTCACCGATATCATCGGCAACCAGGCCCGGGTCGGGATCGAGGCGCCGCGTGGCGTCCTGATCGTTCGCGACGAGTTGAAAACGGCACCGAAAGGCTGACGAACGGTAGAAAGTAAAAGCCCCGCGTTCGCGGGGCTTTTACACATCAGCTTCGGCAAGCATGCCGATCAACGATGCTTGTGCTTGCGGTGTTTCTTGCCGCGGTGACCGCTGTCGTTGTCCTTGCCCAGGTTGTTACCGACCGCGCCACCCGCTGCGCCGCCGAGGCCTGCACCTATGGTCGCGCCGGTGCTGCCGCCCAGCTTGTTGCCGATCACCGAACCGCCGGCCGCGCCTAGCCCGCCACCCAGGGCGGCTTCGGTCTTGCGCCCGTCCTTGGCAGTCATCGCGCCGCCGGCCGCGCCACCCAGGCCGGCGCCTATGGCCGCACCGGTGCTACCGCCGATGGCGCCGCCCACGACGTTGCCCAGGGCACCGCCTACGCCGCCGCCCACCGCGGTCTTGGTGGAATCGCCGGCGAGCGCGGCTTGTGCGCTCAGCAGGCCGAACGCGATTACCAGGAGAGATTTACGCATCGTGCGTGCCTCATCGTTTCAATCGGGAGGGAAATACGGTCGTTCGCACAAAGGCCGGACCATCCGGCCCGGCCTTTGCGTCGTAGGGAGCGGCGGGTTCAGTCGTCGTAGTAGCGACGATGATGCTTGTGGCGCTTCCACTTCTTGTACTGGCCATAGTGATGGCCGTTGTCATGCCGGTAATAGCCATCGCGATAGCCGGCGCGGCGGTAGTAGCGACGGTCGCGGTAGTCGTCATCGTCGTCGTAGCGGCGGTTGCCGTCGCCATAATGGTTGCCCAGCGCGCCGCCGCCGGCGCCGCCGAGGGCCGCGCCGATCAGGCCACCGGTGCTGCCACCGATCTGCCGGCCGATGACGTTGCCGCCTGCGGCACCGAGGCCGCCGCCGATCGCCGCTTCGGTCTTGTTGCCGCGTCCGGCGCCGACTGCACCGCCCGCAGCGCCACCGATGCCACTACCGATCGCGGCGCCAGTGCTGCCGCCGACCGCATCGCCGACGACCGAACCCAACACCCCGCCCAAGGCGCCGCCGATGGCCGCGCGGGTGTCGTCGCCTGCGAAGGCGGTACTACCGACCAGACTCAGGGACAACAGGAGTATCGAGGAATACTTCATAGAGAGTTTCTCTCTGTGGGGATGACGGCTGCGATGCTGGGGTTGGCCCAAACCGCTGACAAGCGCCAGCCGACGATTGGTAGAGCAAATTCGAAATATTCCAAGTACTTGTTTTGTATGGGGAACTTTCTTAAGTAGAGGCGGTCGTAGACCGAATGTGAAGCGCGATTTCAGGGTCGAAATCGGTATTTTTGCTGGCGGGATGCTGGCCATTCTAACGCCGACGAGCGGCCTGCCTTCAAGGCCTTTCATCGACTTTTTCCTTAAGACGCCGCCTCCTGTTGCAGGAGGCGGCGTTTTTCATGAGCTTCAGATAATGCGCCCGTCGCCCGTGGCCTTTTCCAGGCGTACCGCGATGAACTTCGAAGTCGGCGTATGGCTGCCGACGCCGACGCTCTCCAGCGGCACCAGGGGATTGGTTTCCGGGTAGTAGGCGGCTGCCTGGCCGGCCGGGATGTCGAAGGCGAGCAGGGTGAAGCGGCGTACCCGGCGTTCGATGCCATCGCTCCACAGCGAGACCAGGTCGACCTTGTCGCCCGGCTGGTAGCCCAGGCGGCGGATATCCGCCTCGTTGGCGAATACCACTTCGCGCTGGCCCTTCACTCCGCGATAGCGATCGTCCAGGCCGTAGATGGTGGTGTTGTACTGGTCATGGGAGCGCAGGGTCTGCAGGATCAGGTCGGGTTCGAGGCCGCTGTCGCGCACCTGTGCCGGCAACAGGTCGCGGGGCAGCGGGTTGGCGACGAAGTTGGCCTTGCCGCTGGCGGTGTTCCAGCGTCGTTCGCCGGCGGAGTTGCCGAGGTAGAAGCCACCGGGATGGCGGACGCGGCGGTTGAAGTCGGCGAAACCGGGGATGGTGTCGGCGATCAGCTCGCGGATGCGCTCGTAGTTGGCGATCAGCGCGTCCCAGTCCACCGGATGGTTGCCCAGGGTTGCCTTGGCGATGCCGGCGATGATCGCCGGCTCCGAACGCATCTGCTGCGAGAGCGGCTCCAGTTGCCCGTAGGATGCGTGGATCATGCTGAACGAGTCTTCCACCGTGACCGCCTGCGGGCCTTCGGCCTGGCGGTCGATGTCGGTGCGCCCCAGGCAGGGCAGGATCAGTGCGTCGCGGCCGGTGGTCAGGTGGCTGCGGTTGAGCTTGGTGCTGATGTGCACGGTCAGGTCGCATGACGCCAGGGCGGCGTGGGTGCGCGGACTGTCCGGGGTGGCCTGGGCGAAATTGCCGCCCAGGCCGATGAAGACCTTCGACTTGCCGGCGAGCATCGCGGCGATCGCCTCGACGGCGTTGTGCCCGTTGTGGCGTGGCACTTCGAAGCCGAAGCGCCGTTCCAGTGCGTCGAGCAGCGCCGCCGGCGGCCGCTCGTTGATGCCCATGGTGCGGTCACCCTGAACGTTGCTGTGGCCGCGGACCGGGCAGAGACCGGCGCCCGGGCGGCCCAGGTTGCCGCGCAGGAGTTGCAGGTTGACGATTTCCTGGATGATCGCCACCGAATGGTGGTGCTGGGTGATGCCCATCGCCCAGCAGACGATGACCCTGTTCGCCCGCCGGTACATCCGCGCAGCCTGCTCGATTTCCGCCAGGCCCAGCCCGGACTGGCGCTCCAGGTGTTCCCAGGGGGTGGCATCCAGTTCGGCCAGGTAGGCCTCGAGGCCGTCGGTGTGCTCGGCGATGAAGGCGTGGTCGAATACCGGCTCGCTACCCTCGGCCTGGGCTTCGCGCTCCCAGGCGAGGAGGAACTTGGCGATCCCGCGGATCGCCGCCATGTCGCCGCCCAGTGCCGGACGGAAGAACGCGGTGTTCAGCGGCGAGGACCCGTTGGTCAGCATTTCCAGCGCGTTCTGCGGATGCTGGAAGCGCTCCAGGCCGCGCTCCTTGAGAGGGTTGAAGCAGACCACCTGGGCACCGCGCTTCACTGCCTCGCGCAGCGGCTCGAGCATGCGCGGGTGGTTGGTGCCGGGGTTCTGCCCAAGGATGAAGATCGCGTCGGCGTGTTCGAAGTCGTCGAAGGTCACGCTGCCCTTGCCGACCCCGACGCTGCGGCCCAGTGCCACGCCGCTGGCTTCGTGGCACATGTTCGAGCAGTCGGGGAAGTTGTTTGTGCCGAACGCGCGGACGAACAACTGGTAGAGGTAGGCCGCCTCGTTGCTGGCCCGCCCGGAGGTATAGAACTCCGCCTGGTCGGGGCTATCCAGGCGTCGCAGGTGCTCGGCGACCAGGGCGAAGGCGGCGTCCCAGGTGATCGGCTGGTAGTGGTCGCTGAGCGGGTCGTAGCGCATCGGTCCGGTGAGGCGGCCCTGGTATTCCAGCCAGTAGTCGCTCTGTTCGCGCAGGGCGCTGACGCTGTAGCGGGCGAAGAACGCCGCGTCGACGCGGCGCTTGGTGGCTTCCCAGTTGACTGCCTTGGCACCGTTCTCGCAGAACTTCACCCGGCCGTCTTCCGGCGAGTCGCCCCAGGCGCAGCCGGGGCAGTCGAAACCGCCGTTCTGGTTGGTCTTGAGCAGAGCGCGGAGGTTCTTGAACGGCTGTTTGCTGTCCAGCCAGAAGTGCGCCACGCTGCGCAGCGCGCCCCAGCCGGCGGCGGCGCCGGCATAGGGCTTGTAGCGGGGTTGGAGAGGTTGCAGGCTCATGGCGGACTCACTCGGTTGCGGCCGGCGCCGGGCTGTAGACCCGCGGGGCGTTGTGATGGGGCTGGTGGATCAGGTTCAGTTGGTGGCGGCGCGCCCATTGCACGGTCAGGGCGGTGGGTGCGGAGAGGCTGACCAGGGTGCCGATCCCGGCACGTACGGCCTTGTGGATAAGCTCCAGGCTGCAGCGGCTGGTGACCACGGCGAAACCGCGCGCGGCGTCGAGGCCTTGGCGGTGCAGGGCGCCGATCAGCTTGTCGAGGGCGTTGTGGCGGCCGATGTCCTCGCGACACAGGCGCAGCTCGCCATGCCCGTCGAAATACAGCGCGGCATGCAGGGCGCCGCTATGGCGCGCCAGTCGCTGGGCCTGCTCGATACGCTGGCGCAGGGCGCCGAGATGGGCGGCGGGAGGCAGCGCCTGCGGCGACCGTTCCGGCAGTTGCGGCAGGGCCTGTTCCAGGGCTTCGACGCCGCACAGGCCGCAGCCGGAAGTGCCGGCCAGTTGCCGGCGTTGGCGCTTGAGGTTCCAGAACGCGCGGCTGCTGATTTCGACCTCGGCGTGGAGGGATTCGCCCTGGCCGCTGACGCGGATTTCATAGATGTCGTCGATGGACTCCACGAAGCCGCTGCTGAGGCTGAAACCGCGGACGAAATCCTCGATGTCCTCGGGCGAGGCCATCATCACCGCCTGGTTCAGTCCGTTGTAGCTGATCGCCACGGCACACTCGGCGGCAAGGGAGGCCTGGCCGACCTGCTGCGGCAGGTGCAGGTCGGCGTAGCGGTAATCGTCGGGAACGGCGGAAGGCGCCCAGGTATCCGCGGATACCGGGCATGCAGGCTGGCAAGGCATGGGCTGGGCCCTATCGTTCTAGGTGTGGCACCAGCCTAGGCCTGACGCGGGGCAGCGTCTAATCGGTTGTGCCGATGCGCTGATCGACGTGATCTATCAAGACTGCGGCGCCAACCAGTTCCGGGCTTCCTCGAAACAGGCTTCGGCCAGCGCCGAGCGCGGCTGTCCGCTGCGGATGATCAGACCGAGCGCTGCCAGGGTATGGGCGTCCTCGATGGGGATCAGGCGCAACTCGCCGTCGACTTCGCTGCCCAGCGGCATGATCGCGCAGCACAAGCCGCGCTGCACCGCCTGCAGCAGTTGCTGTACCGAGTCGGTTTCCAGGCGCGCGATGGGGCTCAACCCGCGGCTGCGGAAGTTGTGGTCGATGGATTGGCGGAAGTGCATGCCCGCCGAGAGCAGACCCAGCGGCAGGCCAGCCAGCGCTTCCCAGTTCAGCAGCGCGGCGTCGAGCGGGAAATGGCTGGGGTGATGGAGCAGGCCCATGCGGGTCTCCGCCAGTTCGATGCCCTCGAAATGGCTGCGGTCCAGACGGTCCAGATAAGAGACGCCGAGATCGAACTGGTTGCGCGCCAGGCCTTCGAGTACCTGTTCCGAACTCAGGGAATAGAGCTGGAAACGCAACTCCGGGTGGCGCCCGGCCATGTGCTGGACCAGGCGCATCGGGTCGAAGCTGGCCAGCGGCACCACGCCCAGGCGCAGGGTCCCGACCAGTTGCCCGCGGCAGGCGGCGGCTTCCGCGTACAGCCCTTCCTGGGCCGCCAGCAGGCTGCGTGCCCAGGCCAGTACGCGCTCGCCGGCCTCGGTGAAGCCTTCGAAGCGCTGGCTGCGTCGCACCAGTTCCAGGCCGAGTTCTTCCTCCAGGCTGCGCAGGCGCATGGACAGGGTCGGCTGGGTGACGTGGCAGCGCGCGGCGGCCTGGCCGAAGTGGCGGGTTTCGTCGAGGGCGCAGAGGAATTTCAGTTGCTTGATGTCCATCGGCGCTTCCGTGGCGGGGGTGTCGCCGAATCTTAACGCGAATGGGCGCAGTGTTATGGGGTGACGAAGGAGCCTGGGGATATTTCGCCGGTTTTTGCAGTCTAGACTTGGCTAGTCGCGGATCGGGATTGCGCCGGCCGCTTGCAACCGTAACCGTAAAGGGAGAACCAAAGATGGGTATTTTCGCGTTCGTGAAGGAAGCCGGTGAAAAGCTGTGGGATACGCTGACGGGGCATGAGGCACAGGCGGCCGAGTCGCTGAAGGAGCACGTCGCCAAGGTCGGCCTGGGCAACCCGAACATCCAGGTTTCGGTGGAAGGCGACAAGGTCATCGCCTCGGGCGAGGTGGCCAGCCAGGAGGAGAAAGAGAAGATCCTGCTGGCGCTGGGCAACGTCGCCGGCGTCTCCTCGGTGGAAGACAAGATCACCGTGGCCCAGGCCGCTCCGGAGGCGCGCTTCGTCACCGTGAAGAAAGGCGACACCCTGAGCGCCATCGCCAAGGCCGAATACGGCAATGCCAACGCCTACATGAAGATCTTCGAGGCCAACAAGCCGATGCTCAGCCATCCGGACAAGATCTACCCCGGCCAGGTCCTGCGCATTCCCGAGTGATCCCGGCGTTTCGCCAACCCCGCCCGCGTGGCGGGGTTTTCGTTTCCGCGGCTACGGCAGTCCTTCGAGCAGCCGCCGGTAGTCCTCCTGGGCGGCGAACTCCTCGGTGTCCCGGACCTGGCCACGGCTGTCCGGGTGGCGTACCGCCAACAGGTGGGCGACACCATAGGCGCGGGCGCTGCGCAGGATCGGCAGGCTGTCGTCGATGAACAGGCTGCGCTGCGGGTCGAAGCCGAAATCGGCTTGCAGGGCGCTCCAGAAGCGCGCGTCCTCCTTCGGGTAGCCGTAGTCGTGGGAGCTGATCAGTCGGTCGAAATAGGGCGCCAGTTCGATCCGTTCCAGCTTCAGCGACAGCGAGTCGCGGTGCGCGTTGGTGATCAGCGCCACGCGCTTGCCGGCCCGGCGCAGGGCGGCGAGGAAGGTATCGGCGTGCGGACGCAGCGAGATCAGGTGCGCCACCTCGTGCTTGAGTTCGCGGATCGACAGGTCCAGTTCCCGGCTCCAGAAATCCAGGCAGTACCAGTTGAGCTGGCCGGCGTGTTCGCGGAACAGCGGCTCGAGCACGGCGTCGGCTTCGGTGCGACTCAGGCCGTTGCGTTCGGCATAGCGCTGGGGCAGGTGTTCCAGCCAGAAGTGGTTGTCGAAGTGCAGGTCGAGCAGGGTGCCGTCCATGTCGAGCAGCACGGTGTCGATGGCGGACCAGGGCAGGGTGGGCATGGCGGCTCTTGTCGCGGTTCGTCGCGATCGATGCGGAAATCTGTCGCTTCCCATCAATCTCCGACAGGGATAATCGGAAAAGCCGGGGTATGATAACCCGCCGGCTTCGCCAAGGAGTTATCCACATGCGTCAGAAACCCACCGTACTCGCCAGCGAGATCGTCGCGAAGAGCCGACTGTTCGCTGTCGAGGAGTTGCAACTGCGCTTCAGCAATGGCGTCGAGCGCACCTACGAGCGTCTGGTCGGCAAGGGCCAGGGCTACGGTGCGGTGATGGTGGTGGCCATGCTCGATGCCGAGCACGCGGTGCTGGTGGAGGAATATTGCGCCGGGGTCGACGAATACCAGTTGTCGCTGCCCAAGGGCCTGGTCGAGCCGGGCGAGGACATCCTCGCGGCGGCCAACCGCGAGCTCAAGGAGGAAGCGGGCTACGGTGCCCGGCAACTGGAGCACATCACCGAACTGTCGCTGTCGCCGGGCTACATGAGCCAGCGCATCCAGGTGGTGCTGGCGCGCGACCTCTACGAGGAGCGCCTGCCGGGCGACGAGCCGGAGCCGATGGGCGTCGATCGCATCAGCCTGCGCGAACTGTCGAGCCTGGCCCAGCACGCCCAGTTCAGCGAAGGCCGAGCCCTGGCCGCGCTGTACCTGGTGCGCGACCTGCTCACCCAGCGCGGCGAGTACCAGGCATGAGGCCGGTGCCTTGGGGCGAATTGGTGGCGCTGGTGCGGCGCGCCGGCGAGGCGATCCTGCCGCACTGGCGCGCCGACGTGGTGGTGCGCTCGAAGGCCGACGAATCGCCGGTGACTGCCGCCGACCTGGCCGCGCACCATATATTGGAGGCGGGATTGCGGGCGCTGGCGCCGGACATTCCGGTGCTTTCCGAAGAGGATTGCGAGATACCGCTGAGCGAGCGCGGCCACTGGCGGCGCTGGTGGCTGGTGGACCCGCTGGACGGCACCAAGGAGTTCATCTCCGGTAGCGAGGAGTTCACCGTCAACGTGGCCCTGGTCGAGGATGGCCGGGTGCTGTTCGGCCTGGTCGGCGTGCCGGTGAGCGGCCGCTGCTACTACGGTGGCGCCGGTCTCGGTGCCTGGCGCGAGGAGGCCGATGGCCGCGCGCAACCGATCAGTGTGCGCCTGGAGCCCGAGGAGGCCTTCACCGTGGTGGCCAGCAAGCGCCATGGCAGCCCGGCCCAGGAGCGCCTGCTGGATGGCTTGAGCGAGCGCTTCGGCGACCTGCGGCGAGCCAGCATCGGCAGTTCGCTGAAGTTCTGCCTGCTGGCCGAGGGCGCTGCCGACTGCTATCCGCGCCTGACGCCAACCTCGCAATGGGACACGGCCGCCGCCCAGGGTGTGCTGGAAGGCGCCGGCGGCGAGGTGCTCGACCTGCATGGTGCGCCATTCACCTACGAGCCGCGCGAGGACTACCTCAACGGCTCCTTCCTGGCCCTGCCGCGCGCTGCCGAGTGGCGCAGCGAGCTGATCCAACTGGCGCGCGCGCTGCACTGAAACGAAAAGGCCCGGTCTAGCCGGGCCTTTTCCGTTGTGGCGGCGCTCAGTCGAGCATGTCGCTGAAACGCGCGTCCTTCTTGTATACCAGCGGCTGGCTGAAGCCGGGCACCGTCACCTGTTCGGCGCTGACCTCGATGGCGTGTTCGTCGATCAGGTCCTGGCCGAAGTTGTAGATGATCTCCAGGTCGCCCTGCAGCGCGCGCTGGTCGTAGGCGCGGGCGGCGGCGCGGGTCTGCTCGCGCTTCTCGACGTAGGCGGCGAAGGCCGCTTGGCCATGGCGCTTGCGCAGCATCTTCTCGGCGATTCGCGGCGACAGCACCACGCCGCTGGCGTTGTTGCCGCCGAAGCCCTTGGAGTTGATGAAGCACACCTCCAGCGGCTTGTCCTGGCGCATGTCGCGATTGGAGATGCTCAGGCGCTGCTGGTGGACGTCGTCGGCGACCTTGTCGATGGTCTTGATCCCAGGGAGGATGCCGTACTTGAAGGTGCCCAGGGCGGAAATCAGTTGATCGGCGCTGGCGGTGGCCAGGGAGTGGCCGACGTAGGCCTTCACCGCGGTGACCGGCCAGCCGTCGATGCCGAAGGCGCTGGCCACGCGGTCGAGGATTTCCGATTCGGTGACCCGGTTGGCCGGCGTGCTGGAGCCGTGGGCGTGGACGAAGCTGGCGTGGCGCACGGTGTCCAGGCCGACGATCTGCACCGCGCTGGCCACCGCCTTGGCTACCGTCAGGTAGTTGCCCGGGCCGGGGGCGGAGATGGACTTCTTGAAACCGTCGGCGTTGATGAACACGTCGGTTACCGCGCCGTGGATATCCGCGCCCAGGCGCAGGGCCAGTTCGTCGTCCATCAGCACTACGTATTGGCTGGACTCGGCCAGGGTGAAGCCGCAGTTCTCGCCGAACGGCCGGCTGGCGCGGCGGAAGTCCACGTCGTCGCGGCCTTCGATCAGGCGCAGGCCTTCTTCGGTGGCCAGTGCGCCCATGGCGCTGTAGCCCTCAATGCACTCCGGCAGGATCGGCGCCTCGCTGTTGCCGACGATGACCACCCGGGCCTGGCCGCTGGTGATGACGTCGATAGCCTTCTGCAGGTTGTAGAGGAAGGTGGCGCAGGCGCCTGTGATGCTGCCGGTCATGCCGACGCTGCCGAGCACGTAGGCATTGATGAAATCGGTGGGCATGCTGTTGAAGCCCAGCGGCAGTTGCTTGGCCGAGACCCGGTGGCCCTTCAGGCGGGATTGCATCAGGCCGCCGAAACCGTTGTCGTCGAGCTGGCTCATGATGCTGCCGGAGAACACCGCGATCTCGTCGGGCTGGACGTTGTCGACGATGGTCTTCCAGTCGATGCCGGTGGAGCGGATCGCGTCGGTCGCGGCGACCACCGACATCTGCAGGCCGCGCGGGTGGAAGCGCGAGTTGTACAGCTCGCCCGGTTCGAAACCGGTGGGCAACTGGCCAGCGGACTTCACCGTCAGCGCACGGTAGCTGTCCACCTTGAACTCGCAGCGCTCGTGGATGCTCACCAGCACCTCGCCGTCCTCCGCGGGAGCGATCGACCAGTTGGCCGGCAGCGGCTCGGGCAGTTGCTTGGGCGAGGCCTTGAAGGTCAGCGCCTGGCCTTCGGCAGGGGACAGCTCGAGGACCTTGTGCCAGTGGACTGCATCCGGGTCGAGGTACTGCGGTTCGATGCGTCGCACCAGGGTAGAGGCGAAGATGCGTTCGGCGTAGCGCCGCTCGATGTCCTCCGGGGACAGCGGCGTGCCGTCTTCGGCCAGGTAGCGGCCGCCTTCGGCCTTGACCAGTTTCATCATGACCGCCAGGCCGGCTAGGGTTTCCTGGCGCGCCTGCGGGTCCATCGATTCGATGACCATGCGGCGGAAGCCGTGGTGGAAGGAACTACGGCCTGCTGCGTTGTAGCCACCGAAACCAACAATGACCGGTAGTCGAGACATCACTCAGAAACTCCTTCGAATAGTCGTTCGCGTGCCGGGCTGCTGCCTGGTCCGGAGCGGGAAGCGCGTGGCGGCGATGGCGGCCTTTCCCGTCGGCGAGGCGAGCTTCACGGACCCGGGCACGAGCCAGTGGCCGTTGAAATGATCAGGGTGACTATGCTGACGTGAATCATGACTATCGAGTCACGTATTTTCCTACTGAATACCGCGTTGCGTGGGCTTTCCACAAGTGCTGGCGGTCTGCCGTGGGGGGATTGACGCCCATGGGCGGGCTGTTGGCAGAGGTGGGGCGTAGGCGAGTGTTGCGGGACTTGCTTGAAAGTCCGCGCGCAGAGGCGTGGCGCTATCCACCTTTCGCCCGATGCCGGCAGAGGAGAATGAAGAAGGGCCGCGAAGCGGCCCTGGGGGTGGTGTATCAGCGGTACTCGATGCCCGCCTTGCGCGTGCTGACCCGTGTTCCCGCCTTGCCCTCGGTGATTGCGACGATGTCCGCGAGCGAACCGATCACCGCGTCCTTGCCGGTGGCGCGGGCGAACTCGATGGCGGCCTGGACCTTCGGTCCCATGGAGCCGGCGGCGAAGCCGAGGCGCTCCAGTTCGTCCGGGTGGGCCTGGGCGATGGCCTTCTGGGTCGGCTTGCCCCAGTCGACGTAGGCCGCGTCGACGTCGGTGGCGATGATCAGGATGTCGGCCACCAACTCCTGGGCCAGCAGCGAGGAGCAGAGGTCCTTGTCGATCACCGCCTCGACGCCGCTGAGCTTCTTCCCGGCCTCGTCGTACATGGTCGGGATACCGCCGCCGCCAGCGCAGATGACGATGGTGCCTTTCTCCAGCAGCCACTTCACCGGGCGGATCTCGAAGATCCTCTTCGGCCGCGGGCTGGGCACCACGCGGCGGAACTTGTCGCCGTCCGGGGCGATGCTCCAGCCCTTCTCGGCGGCCAGGCGCTCGGCTTCTTCCCTGGAGTAGACCGGGCCGATCGGCTTGGTCGGGTTCTGGAACGCCGGATCCTTACCGTCCACCTCGACCTGGGTGAGGATGGTGGCGAACGGCACTTCGAACGGCAGCAGGTTGCCCATCTCCTGTTCGATCATGTAGCCGATCATGCCCTCGGTTTCCGCGCCGAGGACGTCCAGCGGGTAGGGCGAGACCTTGTCGTAGGCGGCACCCTGGAGGGCCAGCAGGCCGACCTGGGGACCGTTGCCGTGGGCGATCACCAGCTCGTTGCCGGGCGCCACCTTGGCGATCTGTTCGGCGGCGATCCGCACGTTTTCCCGCTGGTTGTCCGCGGTCATGGGTTCGCCACGGCGTAGCAGGGCATTACCGCCCAATGCGACGACGATACGCATATCGGTTACCTCCGGAAGGCGGCTGCGCCCGACCGCGTGGGCCGGGGCGCAGGAGCGCGGTCAGATGTCGGCGAGGGTCGAGACGAGGATCGCCTTGATGGTATGCATGCGGTTCTCGGCCTGCTCGAAGGCGATGTTGTAGGGCGACTCGAAGACGTCCTCGGTCACCTCGATGCCGTTGGCCAGGTTCGGATACTGCTCGGCGATCTGCTTGCCGACCTTGGTCTCGCTGTTGTGGAACGCCGGCAGGCAGTGCATGAACTTGGCCCGCGGGTTGCCGGTGGCCTTCATGATCTCCATGTTGACCTGGTAGGGCAGCAGTTCCTTGATCCGCTCGCCCCAGGCTTCCACCGGCTCGCCCATCGACACCCAGACGTCGGTGTGGACGAAGTCCACGCCTTTCACGGCTTCCTTCGGATCCTCGGTGAGGGTCAGCTTGGCGCCGCTTTCCTCGGCGAACTTCTTGCACTGGGCGACGAACTCATCGTGCGGCCAGAGCGCCTTCGGCGCGGCGATGCGTACGTCCATGCCGAGCTTGGCGCCGATCAGCAGCAGGGAGTTACCCATGTTGTTGCGCGCGTCGCCCAGGTAGGCGTAGCTGATGTCGTGCAGCGGCTTGTCGCTGTGCTCGCGCATGGTCAGCACGTCGGCGAGCATCTGGGTCGGGTGGTATTCGTCGGTCAGGCCGTTGAACACCGGAACGCCGGCGAACTTCGCGAGTTCCTCGACGATTTCCTGCTTGAAGCCGCGGTACTCGATGGCGTCGTACATCCGGCCGAGAACCCGCGCGGTGTCCTTCATGCTCTCCTTGTGGCCGATCTGCGAGGAGTTCGGGTCGATGTAGGTGACGTTGGCGCCCTGGTCGTAGGCGGCCACCTCGAAGGCGCAGCGGGTGCGAGTGGAGGTTTTCTCGAAGATCAGGGCAATGTTCTTGCGCTTCAGGTGCTGCTGCTCGGTGCCGGTGTACTTGGCGCGCTTGAGGTCGCGGGACAGGTCGAGCAGGTAACGCAGCTCGCGGGTGCTGTGGTGCATCAGGCTGAGCAGGTTACGGTTGTGCATGTTGAAAGCCATGATTGATCTCCTTGTGGGAAGTCGGTGGGCGGCGCCCCTCCTGGGGACGCCGCCGTTCAGCTCGAGAGCGGGTTGTCTGTCAGTAGTCGATCGGGTCGCGGATGATCGGGCAGGTCATGCAGTGGCCGCCGCCGCGACCGCGACCCAGTTCGCTGGCGCTGATGGTGATGACCTCGACGCCGGCCTTGCGCAGCAGGGTGTTGGTGTAGGTGTTGCGGTCATAGCCGACCACCACGCCCGGCTCCAGGCAGACCACGTTGTTACCGTCGTCCCATTGCTCGCGCTCGGCGGCGAAGCTGTTGCCGCCGGTCTCGACCACGCGCAGTTTCTTCAGGCCGAGGGATTCGGCGACCACTTCGAGGAAGGTTTTCTCCTCGCGGCGGATGTTCATGCCGTAGGGGCTGCTCGGATCGGGGCGCAGGCTGAAGGGCACGATTTCCTTGACCACTTCCGGGAAGACCGTGACCAGGTCGCGGTCGCAGAAGCTGAACACGGTGTCCAGGTGCATCGCGGCGCGGGACTTCGGCAGGCCGGCGACGATCACCCGCTCGGCGGCGCCCTTGGCGAACAGCGACTGGGCGACCTGACCGATGGCCTGGCGCGAGGAGCGCTCGCCCATGCCGATCAGGACCACGCCGTTGCCGATCGGCATCACGTCGCCGCCTTCCAGGGTCGAGGAGCCGTGGTCCTTGTCCGGGTCGCCGTACCAGATCTCGAATTCGGCGTTGGCGAACTCGGGATGGAACTTGTAGATGGCGGTGGTCAGCAGGGTTTCCTGTCGTCGCGCCGGCCAGTACATCGGGTTCAGGGTCACGCCGCCGTAGATCCAGCAAGTGGTGTCGCGGGTGAACTGGGTGTTCGGCAACGGCGGCAGCAGGAAGCTGGAATGGCCCAGGTACTCGCGGTACATCTTGAGGATGTCGGCGCCTTCGCTGGCGGGCAGGTCGTCAGCGGCGACGCCGCCGATCAGGTACTCGGCCAGCTTGCGCGGCTCCAGGCTCTCCAGCCAGGAGCGCAGCTCGCTGGTCAGGCCCAGGCCGACGCTGTCGGCGGTGATCTTGCGATCGAGGATCCACTTCAGCGCTTCCGGGTTCTGGATGGTCTCGGTCAGCAGATTGTGCATCTCGAGGACGTCGATGCCGCGCTCGCGCATCTTGGTGACGAAGTCGAAGTGGTCGCGCTTGGCCTGGTTCACCCAGATCACGTCGTCGAACAGCAACTCGTCGCAGTTGCTCGGGGTCAGGCGCTGGTGGGCGAGTCCGGGCGAGCAGACCATCACTTTGCGCAGTTTGCCGGCTTCGGAGTGGACGCCAAGTTTGGTTTTTTCCGTGCTCATTTCACGTCTCCAGTGGAGTAATCAGAGGGTGAGGAAACCGTCGTAGAGGCCGTAGGCAGCCACCAGGGCGCCAATGACGACTGCGGCGAAGATCAGTTTTTCGATTCCGGTGAAGATCGGCTGGCCGACCTCGTGCTTGGCCTTGGCGAAAAGGATCGCGCCGGGCGCATACAGCAGGGCGGACAGCAGCAGGTACTTCAGGCCCCCGGCGTAGAGCAGCCAGACCGCGTAGGCCACGGCGATGCCGGCGATGACCAGGTCCTTGCTGCGTTCGCGGGCATCGTTCTCGTAGGTCTCGCCCTTCAGGGTCAGCAGCAGGCCATAGGCGGCGGACCAGAAGTACGGGATCAGGATCATCGAGGTGGCCAGGAGCAGCATCTTGGTGTACGGGTCCATGCCGTCCGGGTCGCCCGAGGTGAAGAACACCACCACCAGGAACACCTGTACGCAGATGTTGGTCAGCCACAGGGCGTTGGCCGGCACCTGGTTGGCGTTCTCGCGGCGCAGGAACTCCGGCATGGTGTGGTCCTTGGCGGCGGCGAACATGATCTCGGCGCACAGCAGCACCCAGGAGAGCAGCGCGCCCAGCAGCGAGATCAGCAGGCCGACGCTGATCAGCACGGCGCCCCAGTGGCCGACCACATGCTCGAGTACCAGCGCCATCGACGGGTTCTGCAGCTTGGCCAGTTCCGGCTGGGTCATCACGCCCATGGACAGCACGTTGACCAGCACCAGCAGGAGCAGGACGGTGATGAAGCCGATCACGGTGGCCTTGCCGACGTCGGAACGTTTTTCCGCGCGGGAGGAGAAGATGCTCGCGCCCTCGATGCCGATGAACACCCAGACGGTGACCAGCATCATGTTGCGCACCTGGTTCATCACGCTGCCCAGGTCCGGGTTGCTCTTGCCCCAGATGTCGGCGGTGAAGATGTCCAGCTTGAAGGCGAACAGGCAGATCAGGATGAACAGGAACAGCGGCACGACCTTGGCCACGGTGGTGACGGTGTTGATGAACGCCGCCTCCTTGATCCCGCGCAGCACCAGGAAGTGCAGGGCCCAGAGCAGGACCGAGGCGCAGACGATCGCCGCGACGGTGTCGCCCTTGCCGAAGATCGGGAAGAAGTAGCCGAGGGTGCTGAACAACAGGACGAAGTAGCCGACGTTGCCCAGCCAGGCGCTGATCCAGTAGCCCCAGGCCGAGGAGAAACCCATGTAGTCGCCGAAGCCGGCCTTGGCGTAGGCGTACACGCCGCCGTCGAGTTCGGGCTTGCGGTTGGCGAGGGTCTGGAAGACGAAAGCGAGGGTGAGCATGCCGACGGCGGTGATCGCCCATCCGATCAGGACGGCGCCGACATCGGCGCTGGCTGCCATGTTTTGCGGGAGGGAGAAGATGCCCCCTCCGATCATCGAGCCGACAACCAGAGCCGTTAGCGCTCCTAGTCGGAGTTTTTGGCTGGATTCTTGGGACATTTTCGGAATCTCCCTATAGGAATTGAGAGTGAAGACATTAGGCGGCAGCGGCTATTGTTGAATGCTGATCCACGTCAATAGCTTCCTACTCAAAGTAATTAGATGACGCATTCCTGTAAGTCGCGAGTGCCAAAGATAGAAGAGGAATCTAAGACCTGCCCGGAATAGGGCGGTTTTTTCATGTGTTAGGGGAAGACTTGCCATCCGCTACGGGGAAAGCTTGAAATCGGGCTATAAGCCGCGGATAAAGCCGGATCGTTGATGCCGATCAATGAATTTCGCGAGACGGTATTCTGACTTTCAGGTGGGTGGTCGCCGGCTTGTTGACGGTCCGTCGAAAAACCGCCGCGACTTTCCAGGGAAGTGTTGCAGTATTTCGAGAGGAGTATTTTTTATTTATAAGTAAAAATAATTTTCCGCTCTTATCAAAGAACGAAAAAGCACAAGGAAAGAAATGAAGAAGCCCGGCGTTCGCCGGGCTCTTCATTTGGGCTTCAGGGTGTGAAGACCGCTGGGGGGACGGGATCGCCGCCCACCCGCCGCGCGTGCTGGCGCACGTCGGCACAGGGGAAGGGGCCGCCATCCGGTTCGTGGCCGAAGGGCGCGGTTCGCTGGGCGAACCGAAAGCCGGTGCCAGGGGCACTGCGAGCGATTGAGCAAGCGGCGTGCCAGCCATCGACAGGTGGCCCGGCCCGTCAACTGCGGGGCACGGGCCTGCGGCATGAGCGGATTTTTGCCGAAGGCCCGAGCGCAGGGCGGGGTTTTCCGCCGTCGTTACCGTTCCGTCAGCTCATCCCCAGCCAGTTCGGCAATGCCAGGGATACCGCCGGGATGTAGGTCACGATGATCAGGAACACCAGCAGGATCATCAGCCACGGCAGCGCTGCGCGGATGGTCGCGCCCAGCGGCATGCCGGTGACCGCCGAGGTGACGAACAGGTTGAGCCCGACCGGCGGCGTGATCAGGCCGATCTCCATGTTCACCACCATGATGATGCCGAGGTGGATCGGATCGATGCCCAGCTCCATGGCGATGGGGAAGAAGATCGGCGCCAGGATCAGGATGATCGCCGAAGGCTCCATGAAGTTGCCGGCGATCAGCAGCACGATGTTCACCACCAGCAGGAACATCCATGGCGAAAGTCCCAGTTCCGTGACCCAGCTGGCGATGCTCTGCGGTATCTGCTCGGTGGTCAGCACGTGGGCGAAGAGCATGGCGTTGGCGATGATGAACATCAGCATGATGGTCAGCTTGCCGGACTCCAGCAGCACCTTCGGGCATTCGCTCAGGCGCATGTCGCGGTAGACGAACAGTGCGACGAAGGCCGAGTACACCGCGGCGACGGCGGCGGCCTCGGTGGGGGTGAAGGCGCCGGAATAGATGCCGCCGAGGATGATCACCATCAGCAGCAGACCCCACAGCGCCTTGCGCGCGCTGGCCAGCCATTCGCGCAGACTGACCCTTGGCATGGCGGGCAGCTTCTTGACCCGGGCGACGATGTAGATCACCACCATCAGGATCAGTCCCAGCAGCAGCCCCGGAACCACGCCGGCGATGAACAGCTTGCCCACCGAGGTCTCGGTGGCGG